>NZ_JAGGQY010000031.1:0-181419 GCF_018613105.1 Bacillus sp. ISL-77 | reverse complement strand
TATCCCAATTTTCCCTCTTGATGCTCTCTTACTATCATTAATTTAAATTGTTCGCTGTATTTAGCCATAAAAATACACCCCAAAAGTTAGATTTTACTCTAACTTTTGGGGTGCAGTACACGGGTGCCCTCTTTTCCTTCTATTTCTTCAATTTCAGCACCAATTCTTCATCCGGCGTTACATAAACCGTCTGTTGATTGTCGTAAATCACAAATCCAGGCTTTGCACCGCTAGGTTTTTTAACAAACCGGACCTTCGTAAAGTCGACAGGAACAGAGCTTGAATTCCTCGCTTTACTATAATAAGAGGCTAAAACGGCAGCCTCACGAATCGTCTCATCAGATGGTTCCTTGCTGCGAATCACCACGTGTGAGCCGGGAATATCTTTGGTATGGAGCCAAATCTCATCCCTTGCTGCCAGCTTATTTGTTAAATAGTCATTTTGTTTATTATTTTTTCCAACGATGATATCCGTCCCATCTGTAGATAAGAAGTGATCTAAAATTGGTTTAACATTCTGAGCCTTTTTCAATTTCTTTTTCTGCCGTTCGCGGATATAGCCACCCTCAATTAATTCTTCACGAATCTCTTGAATATCCTTTGGTGAGGCAGCTTGTACCTGCTGTAGTAAATTATCAAAATAAGCTACTTCGACTTGTGCCTTTTCAATCTGATCAACGACAATTTCAACTGCATTTTTTGCCTTTAGGTATTTTGAAAAATACTTTTGGGCATTTTCAGATGGTGTCTTTCTGGGGTCAAGCGGAATTAAAATCGTTCCACCAGATTCATCATAATAATCGAGAACTTCAATATCACGCATCCCTTTCTTAGCAGCATATAAATTGGCAGTTAACAACTCGCCAGAGCGTTGATATTGATCAGCCTTTTCTGCTTCTTTCAGAGTAGCCTTCAGTTTGTTAATTTTCTTTTCATTCTTTTCTTTTTCATTTTGAATAAATCGTTCAATATCATTTCCCTGCTGCTTTACCCGGTCTCTTTCCGCTTTGCCAAAATAAAAACGGTCAAGCATTTCACTTAGCGTGGAGAAGGTCTTTATTTCTCCTTTTAGATGCTCAAGGGGAAATAAGTAAAAAGCGTCCTTACCGCCCGACGATATAATCGAGGGAGAAATCTCACCGGTTTCCACCTTTTTAATCATACGAATAAACGTTCCCGGTATTGTAGAACGATTGGCAAGACCACTTTGGAATATAACTTCCTTGGCAAAAAGGGGAGAGATCCCTGCAAATTGCTCAACTAATTGGCGGTCGAGTTTTCCTGCATTGTAATCAATTTTTCTTAATAGATCATCTTCGCTCGAATGAAACGGATTTTGCTTATGCTGTTCTGGCGGAAATACATAAGGTTGTCCTGGCAAAATGGCCCTGTGGCTATTTACGGCAAAGGAAACATGTTTGATACTATCAAGAATGACATTTCGTGTTTTATCTACCAGTACGATATTGCTATGCCTGCCCATAATTTCAATAATTAATTGTTTATAGCTAATATCACCAATCTCATTTCTGCCCTTTATTTCTAGTACTACCATCCGGTCTGTTTCTACTTGATATATATCCTCTAAAATATACCCCTCAATATGTTTCCTAAGCAGCATACAGAACATCGGGGCTTCACTAGGATTATCGTATGCTTCTTTCGTGAATTGGACCCGCGCGTAGCTTGGGTGTGCTGATAAAAGCAGCTTTTGATTAACACCATTCGCACGAATCGTGAGAATTACTTCATTTTTATAGGGTTGATGAACCTTATTGATCCGTCCGCCCTTCAAGGAACGAACAAGTTCATCGACCATTGCTTTTGTAAATAAACCATCAAATGACATGGAAAACATCCTTTACTACATTCATATGAATTAATTATAGCTTACTAAAAATATACTGTCTTATTTTTACTCTGTTAAACGTGCCCGTTGATTTCCGCTCCAATCAATAGGGTTCCATTTATTCTCTAATTTATCTTTCACTATATCATAGCATTTTTTTGGACGACCCTGAATAAGCTTTCTTTAGAGCAGGTATTTATAGGTATTTAAAGGGGGAAGTGAGATGGTCGGATGAAATTCCATGAAATGCAGATAGAACAAGTTGAAAAGTCTCTAGAAACCGACTTTTCTTCTGGATTATCACAGGAAGAAGTAAAAAAGAGAATTAATTTGCACGGACTAAATGAGTTGGACGAAGGAGAAAAGCAATCAGCTTTACTCTTATTTTTTAGTCAATTTAAGGATTTTATGGTCTTAGTTCTTCTCGCAGCTACCTTAATCTCCGGATTGCTTGGCGAATATATTGATGCCATTGCTATTATTGCCATCGTAATTATCAATGGCTTTCTTGGGTTTTTTCAAGAAAGGCGGGCAGAGAAATCACTACAGGCATTAAAGGCATTATCTGCACCACAAGTCTCTGTGCTCCGGGATGGTCAGTGGATCAAAATTCCTTCGAAAGAAATTGTGGTAGGGGATATTTTGAAGTTTGTTAGTGGGGACCGCATCGGTGCCGACGTCCGTGTGATTGAGTCAAAAAGTTTAGAAATTGAAGAATCAGCGCTTACAGGAGAATCCGTCCCTGTTTCCAAGCATATAGAAATCCTAACTAACCCTAACCCTGGCATAGGAGATATGGAGAATATCGCATTTATGGGTACGATGATTACGAGGGGAAGCGGGATAGGAGTCGTCATTGCAACAGGTATGAAAACAGCAATGGGACAAATTGCAGATTTGCTTCAAAATGCAGAGGCGCAAGATACTCCATTGCAACGCCGCTTAGAGCAACTGGGAAAAATACTAATTACAGTAGCCTTACTGTTAACTGTTCTGGTTGTAGTGGTTGGAGTTTTGCGAGGACACGACATATATGAGATGTTTTTAGCAGGCGTTTCTCTTGCAGTTGCGGCCATACCTGAAGGGCTGCCGGCTATCGTGACAGTGGCATTATCTCTCGGTGTGCAAAAAATGATTAAGAAAAATGCCATTGTCCGGAAATTGCCCGCAGTAGAAACACTTGGCTGTGCTTCGGTCATCTGTTCAGATAAAACGGGAACAATGACACAAAACAAAATGACGGTTACCCATTTATGGAGTGGGGGTCAAACTTGGACAGTTGATGGGGTAGGGTATCAGCCGCGAGGAAATTTCTATAGAAATGAACGCAATATTAATCCTAAAGATGAAAAGGCATTGCAGCAAATGCTGATTTTTGGGATGTTATGTAATCATTCAGATTTAGTCATTAAGGATGATGATTATATTCTTGACGGAGACCCAACCGAAGGGGCACTGTTGGTAAGTGCAATGAAAGCAGGTTTTGATCGTCCCAAATTATTAGATGAGTTTACGATCATAAATGAATTCCCATTTGACTCAACCAGAAAAATGATGAGTGTTCACGTTAAAGACAAGCAGGGACGGCATTTTATAGTCACAAAAGGGGCACCGGACGTCATTTTAGATATTAGTGAATCCGTTCTTTGGGACGAGAGAACACAATTTTTAAATAAAGAGACACAAGGGAAGGTTCAGGAGGCAATAAATGGACTCGCATCACAGGCGCTTCGAACGATCGCGATTGCCTTTAAACCAATACAGGCTAATACGATTATTTTAAGTGAACGAGAAGCTGAGAAAAATTTAACGCTTATTGGTATTCAGGGAATGATTGACCCGCCGAGACCTGAAGTGAAAAAGGCTGTAAAGGAATGTAAAGAAGCAGGTATTAAAACTGTCATGATTACCGGTGACCATGTCATCACTGCAAAAGCGATTGCCTCCCAACTTGGAATTATAACGAATAAAAGCAAGGTCATTGATGGGAATGCATTATCCGAAATGTCAGTCGAAGAGCTTGAAGAAATAGTCAATGATGTTTCAGTTTTTGCTAGGGTTTCACCAGAGCATAAACTGAAAATTGTCAAAGCATTACAAAATCGCGGACATATTGTCGCCATGACGGGTGATGGTGTGAACGATGCACCAGCTATTAAAGCCGCTGATATTGGAGTCGCTATGGGGATTACCGGGACCGATGTCGCCAAAGAAGCCTCCTCTCTTATCTTGTTGGACGATAACTTTGCCACGATTAAGGCTGCGATAGTGGAAGGCAGAAATATCTATGAAAATATTCGTAAATTTGTTCGATACTTGTTGGCTTCTAATGTTGGTGAAATATTGGTCATGTTGTTTGCGATGATTTTAGCGCTGCCTCTGCCGCTTATTCCTATCCAAATCCTCTGGGTGAATTTGGTTACTGATGGGTTGCCGGCTATGGCACTGGGACTCGATCGACCTGAAGAAAATGTAATGAAACGTAAACCCCGCAGTCCAAATGAAGGTGTTTTCTCGCGAGGTCTGGGCTGGAAGGTTGTGTCACGTGGCTTCCTAATAGGGCTGGTAACATTACTATCCTTTATGATTGTTTACAATAACGATCCTGCCAAGTTGCAATATGCACAAACTGTTGCCTTTGCAACACTTGTCATGGCTCAGCTGATTCATGTGTTTGATTGCCGCAGTGAGAAATCAGTGCTCTCGAGAAATCCTTTCGGAAATCAGTACCTTGTTTGGGCCGTTTTATCTTCACTTGCATTGATGTTTGTCGTTATTTATTACCCGCCATTACAGCCTATTTTTCACACACTGCCGGTAGCAGCTAAGGATTGGCTGTTGATTGTTGGATTATCATCGATACCAACTTTTTTACTAGCCGGGTCATTTTTGTTAAGAAAAACAAAATAAAGTGTGTTATAATCCAAAAGGTAATAGATTCCACTCTATTACCTTTTGTCTTTTTTGAAAAATATAGCTAGCCGATCAATTTTTCAGAAGATTGGATGTGCACAAAATGGTTATAAGTATGACAGGCTTTGGAAGAGCTAAAACAGAATCAGATTGCTTCTCTGTCAATGTGGAAGTAAAAACAGTGAACCACCGTTTCTGTGAAATGAATATCCGCATGCCAAGGCAGCTTTTAAAAATAGAAGATAGAATGAAAAAGAAACTTAATCAGTATATCCGCCGTGGAAGGGTAGAAGTTTATGTTAGCTTAGAGGGTGAAGGCGTCGTAACCCGCAAAGTCCACGTGGATTGGAAACTGCTAGATGAGTATTATCAATTTATCAAACAGGCTCGTGAAAAATATAATGTTGAAGGAACGTTAACACTTCAGAATTTGCTAAGTAGAAGTGAACTTTTACATATTGAAGAAAGTGAAGCTGGCAATGAAGAGCTTGATAATCTAGTTCTGGCTGCAACAGAAGAAGCTGCCAAGTTTTTAACACAAATGCGGATGGCAGAAGGTGAAGAATTAAAAAAGGATTTGCTCGCCATTTTATCTCATTTAGAATCACATGTTTTTGAACTCCAGAAATTTGCTCCACTCGTTGTTCAATCCTTTAAAGAGCGTTTAACAAAAAGAATGGAAGACTTTGTTAATGGGCAATTGGACGAAACGAGGATCTTGACGGAAGTAGCCGTTTTTGCTGATAAAGCAGATATAAATGAAGAAGTCACACGATTAAAAAGCCATTTTCAACAATTCTTGCAAACCCTTGAGAGTATGGAACCGATTGGAAGAAAATTGGATTTTATCGTCCAGGAAATGAACAGAGAAGCAAATACCATTGGTTCAAAAGCAAACGATTCAAACATTGCTAAAAAGGTTGTAGATATTAAAAGTCTACTTGAGAAGCTAAAAGAACAGGTTCAAAATATCGAGTGATCCTTGTTTAGAAACTGTTTGAGACGGTCAAAATATATTATTAATGATTGGATGAGTACCATGTCGATAAAATTAATTAATATTGGATTTGGAAATATCGTTTCTGCCAATCGAATTATTTCAATTGTCAGCCCTGAATCTGCTCCAATAAAAAGAATTATTCAAGATGCCCGGGACCGGGGAGCATTAATTGATGCCACATACGGTAGGCGGACACGAGCGGTGATTGTTATGGATAGTGATCATGTTATTCTATCAGCTGTACAACCTGAAACGGTAGCGCACCGCTTAGCTGATCGTGATGAAATAATTGATGAAGGGTAGGATTTCTGAAATGCAGGAAATAGGATTGCTGATTGTACTTTCTGGGCCTTCCGGGGTTGGAAAAGGAACGGTTCGGAAAGAAATTTTTTCCCATCCGGATACTGCTTTTGAATACTCCATTTCGATGACAACCCGCTCACCTCGAGATGGGGAGATTGATGGAGTGGATTACTTCTTTAAGTCAAGAGAAGAGTTTGAACAATTAATTGAACAGGGCAAACTGTTAGAGTATGCCGAATTTGTCGGGAATTATTACGGTACCCCTGTTGACTATGTTCGTTCCACTTTGGATGCTGGAAAAGACGTCTTCTTAGAGATTGAAGTAAAGGGTGCCCGTCAGGTACGAGAAAAGTTCCCTGAAGGTTTATTTATTTTCCTTATGCCGCCAAGTTTATCTGAACTAAAGAACCGGATTGTAACAAGAGGAACGGAAACAGATGACATCATACAAAACCGCCTGCTTTCCGCTCGCGAAGAAATTGAAATGATGGAGTTATATGATTATGTTGTTGAAAATGACCAAGTGGAGCGCGCCTGTGAACGCGTGAAATCCATTGTTACTGCGGAGCATTGCCGCAGAGAACGTGTTGAACACCGCTATAAAAAATTGCTGGAGGTTGAATTATAATGTTATATCCTTCTATTGATTCGCTGCTTGAGAAAATTGATTCGAAATACTCGCTTGTTTCCGTAGCTGCGAAGCGCGCTCGCGTGATGTCCCAGGTAAGAGATGAAAGATTGCCAAAATACGTTTCCCATAAACATGTTGGAAAAGCACTAGAGGAAATATACAGCGGTGAACTAACCTACCGAATTTCTAAAAAAGCAGACACATCTGCTGAGTAGTCTAAAATAGTTATTAATTGACAGTAAATTTCTGAGAGAAGGCCTGACAAAAGGGGAAATCCTTACATGTCAGCCTTTTTTATTTTGGTTATCCTCGTTATGTAGAATTTGTCGAATTACGAGTGGAAAAAGGTGAAAAATTGCATTCATTCTAGCATAATAAAGATAGAGTGAAATGGACGAGAAGCGGGGGAATCCAATAATGGTACAGGATAAAAAAATATTATTATGTGTTACAGGCGGAATCGCCGTATATAAGGCAGCGGCACTAACAAGTAAGCTTGTTCAGGCTGGTGCTCATGTAAAAGTCATTTTAAGTGAATCTGCACAGAAATTTGTTACCCCATTAACTTTTCAGGCGTTATCCCGTAATGAAGTATATGTTGATACTTTTGATGAAAAAAATCCGCGTGTCATTGCCCATATTGATTTAGCCGATTGGGCAGATTTAATCCTTGTTGCACCTGCTACAGCAAATACGATTGGGAAAATAGCTGGTGGAATAGCCGATAATATGATAACAACGATCCTGCTTGCAGCTACCTCACCAGTCTGGATTGCCCCTGCTATGAATGTGCATATGTACGACCATCCTGCTGTGAAAAAGAACCTCTCAATATTGGCTGAGTACGGATATCAATTTATTGAACCTAGTGAAGGTTATCTTGCCTGTGGATATGTAGGGAAGGGCCGATTGGAAGAGCCGGAAAAAATCGTCCAGCTCGTACAACAATTTTTTACCGATCAATTCCAACAAACCTTAAGAGGAAAAACAGTTGTGGTTACAGCGGGGCCAACACGGGAAAAGATTGATCCTGTTCGTTTTATTTCCAATCATTCAACAGGGAAAATGGGTTATGCCCTTGCTGTTGAGGCAAAAAAACAAGGTGCCCATGTTGTATTAGTTTCGGGACCGGTTGGGTTGCCAGCTCCATTAGGTATGGAAGTGGTGAAGGTCGAGAGCGCTGAAGAAATGTATAATGCAGTATTGAAGTATTATGACTCAGCGGATGTAGTCATTAAAACAGCCGCCGTTGCCGATTACCGTCCAAAAATTGCATATGATCATAAGGTAAAGAAACAAGCCGGTGACTCGAGTATAGAGTTGGAACGAACGAAAGATATCCTGCTTGAGTTGGGTAAGAGAAAGAAGAACCAAGTGCTTGTAGGCTTTGCAGCTGAAACGGAAAATGTTGAAGAATATGCAAGGAAAAAATTAAATGCGAAAAATGCGGATATGATCGTTGCAAACAATGTGAAAGCGGAAGGGGCAGGGTTTGGGACAGATACAAATATTGTCACACTTTTCAAACGGTCTGGCTCAGCTATAGATTTACCGATTATGTCAAAAAGTGATGTAGCAATAAGGATTATCGAAGAAATTACTTCCCTATTGAAGGATATGGATGAAAATGGAAATAGCTAGTGTGATTGTGGATGTGCCGGCAAAACAAACGGATAGAGCGTTCGATTATTTAATTCCAGAGCAGTGGTGGGGAACAATCCAGCCGGGAATGAGGGTAATCGTTCCGTTTGGTCCGAGAAAAATCCAAGGATTTGTCACATCGCTTAAAACACAATCTGAATTTAAAAAATTAAGAGAAATTATCGAGCCCATGGATCTTGAGCCAATCTTAAATAAGGATTTACTTGACCTGGGTGACTGGCTAACTGAGAATACACTTTGTTTTAAAATCTTTGCTTTTCAGGTGATGCTTCCAGCCGCGTTAAAAGCTAAATACGAAAAAAAAGTGAAGATTACTGCAGGGGTGGAGGCTGCTGATTTATCAGAACCCCTTCAAACTCTTTTTGAAAACAATCCAATGATTGACTGGGAAGATGCTTTGAATAATGGAGTGGTTCCCTTATTACAAAAGGAAGCAGCAAAAGGTAAACTTGAAGTCCTTTACATCGTTAAGGAGAAGGTCAAAAAGAAACAGCGTAAGTTTGTCCGCCCACTTGTATCGCTTGCTGAATTGAAAGATGAAGTAGTCCGATTTCCAGCAAAAGCTGAAAAGCAAAAACTAGTATTGAGCTATTTTATCAATCATTTCGAACCAGTCGAATTGAGGCAGCTTGTCGCTGCATTAAATACGACATCCTCAACTGTTAAGGCACTTGTAGAAAAGAAACTTCTTACTGAGTATGAAATGGAGGTTTACCGCGATCCGTTTGAACATAAGACCTTTAAACGAACAAAGCCCTTACCATTAACAAATTCTCAACAGACCGTGATTGGGCCGATTCTAAATGCGATTGAATCAAATCGACATGAGGTATTCTTGCTCTATGGTGTAACAGGAAGCGGAAAAACCGAAATTTACCTTCAATCCATTCAAGAAGTTATTGAAAGAGGACAGGAAGCAATAGTACTTGTACCAGAAATTTCACTCACTCCCCAAATGGTGAATCGTTTTAAAGGGAGATTTGGGGACTTAGTGGCTGTTTTGCACAGCGGTTTGTCAGCTGGAGAAAAATATGATGAGTGGCGGAAGATTCAACGTAAAGAAGTAAAAGTAGCTGTAGGAGCAAGATCAGCGATTTTTGCCCCATTTGAGAACTTAGGAATTATTATTATTGATGAGGAGCATGAAACAAGTTATAAGCAGGAGGATATGCCTCGATATCATGCTAGGGATGTTGCAGTTGAAAGAGCTAAAACGTATAACTGTCCGGTTGTGCTCGGAAGCGCTACCCCATCACTCGAGTCGTTTGCCAGGGCTCAAAAGAAGGTGTATCATCTATTATCGCTCCCTAACCGGATGAATAATCAAACCCTGCCCTCAGTAGAGATCATTGATATGCGTGAGGAGCTTCGTGACGGAAATCGGTCAATGTTTTCACGTAAGCTTTTTGATATGCTAAAGGACCGAATAGAAAAAAAACAACAATCTGTTTTATTTTTAAATAAACGGGGTCATTCATCATTTGTAATGTGCCGGGACTGCGGTTATGTGATGAACTGCCCAAACTGCGACATATCGCTTACCTACCACCGAGTAAATGAACAAATGAAATGCCATTATTGCGGGTATGAAAGCCATGTTCCAAAGCAATGCCCGGAGTGTTCCAGTGATTATATTCGGTATTTTGGGACTGGTACTCAAAAGGTAGAGGACGAGCTTGGTAAAATTCTCCCGGAAGCAAGGGTTATTCGGATGGATGTTGATACAACTGGTCGAAAGGGCTCACACGAACGATTATTAACTGATTTTCAGAATGGCAAAGCAGATATTCTCCTCGGGACTCAAATGATTGCAAAAGGGCTGGATTTCCCAAATATCACCCTAGTTGGTGTGCTTTCGGCTGATACGATGCTGCATTTACCTGATTTCCGTGCGTCTGAAAAAACATTTCAATTATTAACACAGGTAAGCGGAAGAGCGGGACGTCATCAATTGCCGGGGGAGGTCATCATTCAGACCTACACCCCTGAACACTATAGTGTCGAACTTGCGGGAACACAGGATTATGATCTCTTTTACCAAAGAGAAATGATGATTCGAAAAACCCATCATTATCCACCCTTCTATTATCTATCACTCATAACAGTCAGTCATGACCAGTTGATGACTGTCGTTACAGCGACAGAGAAAATTGTTAATTATGTACGTTCGCAGGTTTCAAAGGATGCCGTCGTTTTAGGACCTGCAGCCTCGCCGATTCCTAGGATTAATAATAGATATCGCTATCAATGTCTGATAAAATACAAGCGGGAACCGAACTTGACAAAAATGTTAAAAACCATCTTGGATCAACACCAGAAAGATACTAAAAGCGGCTTGTTGGTTTCAATAGATGTAAATCCATTTATATTAATGTAAGTTAGCCAAAGGTAACCTGGTCATCAAAGGTTATTATTTCGCATTTTTGGTGAAAATGTAAGCAATTAATAAATTTAAAACGCCTATATAAGAATGGAATTAATGGGGGAAATAATTTGCCTATACTCAAAGTAATAAATTACCCTGCTGAGATACTTGAGCAGACTTGCAAGCCAGTGATTAAGTTTGATAAAAAGCTTGCAAAAATACTTGATAATATGTATGACACGATGATTGAATATGATGGGGTGGGACTAGCTGCTCCGCAAATTGGATTGGACGCACGCATCGCAATTGTTGATATCGATGATGAATTAGGGACAATCGAAATGATTAACCCAGTAATATTAGAAACATCCGGTGAACAAACTGGACCAGAAGGTTGTTTAAGTTTCCCTGGATTATTCGGTGAAGTGACAAGGCCCAATTTTGTTAAAATTGAAGCATTTGACCGTAAAGGCAGAAAATACACATTAGAAGCAGAAGAATTCCTAGCAAGGGCGATTCAACATGAAATCGATCATCTGGACGGGATTTTATTTACATCTAAAGTGACGAGATATCTCGAGGAAGATGAGTTAAAAGGAGTAGAAGTTGAATGACGAAAATTGTTTTTATGGGTACTCCAGATTTTTCTGTGCCAATCTTACAACAACTGATTAAAGATGGATATGATGTCATTGGAGTAGTTACACAACCAGATCGACCGGTGGGAAGAAAAAAGATTTTAACACCTCCCCCGGTTAAGGTAGAAGCCTTGAAACATTCTATTCCTGTCTTTCAACCAGAAAAAATCCGTCAAGAAGAAGAACTTGAAAAAATCCTTTCCTTGAATCCAGATTTAATTGTTACTGCTGCGTTTGGGCAAATCCTACCCAATAAGCTGTTAGAAGCGCCTAAATACGGTTGTATAAATGTTCATGCATCCCTGCTCCCAGAACTTCGTGGTGGTGCTCCTATTCATTATGCAATTATGCAAGGAAAACAAAAAACAGGTGTTACCATCATGTATATGGTTGAAAAATTAGATGCTGGGGATATTTTAACAAGTATTGAAGTCCCAATTGCTGAAGAGGACAATGTTGGTACATTGCACATTAAATTAAGTACAGCCGGGGCTAAATTGTTGGCAGAAACCTTGCCGCTTCTTTTGGAAGGCCGTCTGACGCCTAAGCCTCAAAACAATGAGGAAGCCACATTTGCTGCCAATATTAAGCGAGAACAAGAAAAAATTAATTGGACAAAAACAGGTGAAGAAATCTTTAATCATATTCGTGCTCTAAATCCATGGCCAGTTGCGTTTACAACCGTGAATGGTCAGGTCTTAAAAATATGGCGGGCAGAAAAGGTATCTGGACAGAAAATGGAAGTACCTGGAACAATTATTAATATAGAATCGGATGGCTTTTCGGTATCAGCCGGTAATGAAACGGCAATCAAAATCATTGAACTTCAGCCCTCTGGAAAAACAAAAATGATGAGTGAACAATTTTTACGGGGTTCAAAAATTTCAATAGGCACCAAGCTGGGAGAATAAAATGACTTCAACAATAAATAATGTACGGGCAATCGCAATGGATAGTTTAGTTGCTATTGAGAAAAACCAATCTTACAGCAATTTACTTCTAAATAATACAATTGAAAAACACGAATTGTCTCCTAAAGACGTCGGACTGCTAACGGAATTGACTTATGGAACCTTACAAAGAAGAATGGCACTTGACTATTATTTAGAGCCTTTTGTCAAAGATAATAAAAAATTAGCCAATTGGGTTCATCATTTACTTAGACTAACGCTTTATCAAATGATTTATCTCGATCGAATTCCGGACAGAGCAGCGATCTACGAAGCAGTAGAAATTGCCAAAAGTCGTGGTCATAAGGGGATAGCAAGTTTGGTAAATGGAGTATTGCGGAGTATTCAAAGAGAAGGGCTCCCATCCATGGAGGAAGTCTCGGACCCAAACAAAAGACTATCACTTGAAACTAGCCACCCTGAATGGCTAATTACCCGATGGGTTAACCAATTTGGCTATGAAAAAACAAAAGAAATGTGTGAAGTTAACCTAACAGCACCATTGCAAACAGCTAGAGTTAATCTCACGAAAATTTCAAGAGATGAATGTGTTGCGATTTTAGAAGAAGATGGTTTTCAAATCGAAAAAAGTCCAATTATTCCTGAGGCGATCAGATCGTTAAAGGGGAATTTAGCTTCTACCATTGCTTTTAAATATGGAATGTTTACTATTCAAGATGAAAGCTCGATGCTCGCCGCCTTTGCATTAGGGGCAAAGCAAAACGAATTTATCCTTGATGCTTGTGCAGCACCAGGTGGTAAAAGTACACATATCGCTGAAAAAATGGATAATACGGGAGAAGTCATATCGGTTGATCTTCATCAGCACAAAGTCAGATTAATCAATGATAATGCCAAGCGACTAGGGTTAGAAAATATAAAAACAAGCGTATCTGATTCCAGACAAATACAAGAAAAATTCAACAAAGAATCATTTGATCGTATCCTTCTGGATGCTCCGTGCTCGGGTCTTGGAGTAATGAGGAGAAAGCCTGATATGAAATACACAAAAACAGAGAAGGATATTGAGCGGTTAAGTACGATCCAGCAAGACTTATTAATGTCCGTATCCCCTTTATTGAAAAAGGATGGCATCCTAGTCTATAGTACTTGTACTGTAGATAAAGAGGAAAATGAATACACGGTTAAGACATTCCTCGAGAATAACCCTGAATTCGAAGGAGATTTATCATTTAAAAACAGGATGCCTGAAGCTATCCAACCATTGATTACGGGTTTTGATTTACAGATATTCCCACAAGATCTTGGGTCAGATGGGTTCTATATTGCAGTTTTAAGGAAGAAGGTGTAACAGTTGGAACAATTAAATACAACTGAGACAAACACAGCTAAGGAAATTAAGAAGAAATCAATTTATTCATTGCAGCTTAACGAATTAAAGAATTGGCTGACTGAAAATGCTGAAAAGGCATTCCGTGCCGAACAAATCTATGAATGGCTTTATAAAAAACGAATTACATCATTTGAGGATATGAGTAATGTATCAAAAGGCTTAAGAGATAAGCTTGCTAGCCATTTTGAATTAACAACATTAAATACGGCGATTCAACAAACATCATCTGATGGAACCATAAAATTCCTTTTTGAACTTCAAGATGGATACTCCATTGAAACGGTGCTAATGCGTCATGATTATGGAAACTCCGTTTGTGTTACGACACAGGTAGGCTGCCGAATAGGTTGTACTTTTTGTGCCTCTACATTAGGCGGCTTAAAAAGACACTTAGAGGCAGGAGAGATTGTCGCACAAGTTGTAAAAGTTCAGCAAACACTTGATGAAACAGATGAGCGTGTAAATTCAGTTGTTATCATGGGAATTGGTGAGCCATTTGATAATTATGATAATATGTTATCATTTTTAAAAATAATCAATCATGAAAAGGCTCTTAATATCGGAGCACGCCATATAACCGTATCAACAAGTGGTATCGTTCCGAAAATTTATCAATTTGCAGATGAAAATACACAAATTAATTTTGCTATTTCTCTCCACGCTCCCAATACCGAATTACGTTCAAGGCTAATGCCTATTAATAAGGCTTATAAACTTGATGACTTAATGGAAGCAGTAAGGTATTATATCGATAAGACAGGTCGTAGAATAAGCTTTGAATATGGTCTTTTTGGCGGTGTAAACGATTCAGTCGAGCATGCTGAAGAGTTAGCTATATTATTAAAAGGATTAAAATGTCATGTGAATCTAATTCCTGTAAACTATGTTCCTGAAAGAGATTATGTACGGACTCCAAGAGACAAAATTTTTGCTTTTGAAAAAACATTGAAAAACCGAGGTATTAATGTAACCATTCGCAGGGAGCAAGGTTCAGATATCGCTGCAGCATGTGGGCAACTTCGTGCAAAGGAGCGGAAAGAGGAGACGAGGTGACAAAAGTGAAGGCTGTTTTTAAAACGGACCAAGGTAGAGTTCGCCAGAATAATGAGGATAGTGGTGGTACTTTTGTTAATCGGGATGGACACCGTCTTGCCATCGTAGCAGATGGCATGGGCGGTCACCTTGCCGGTGATGTTGCTAGTAGCATGAGCGTTACGCATCTTCAAGAAATGTGGGAGAAATCTGAAGGAATTCGTACAGCAGATCAAGCCGAAGCATGGCTGAAAACCCATGTTCTCCAGGTTAATCAATTATTGTTTGACCATTCAAGAAGTCACGTGGAATGCGAAGGTATGGGTACTACTATAGAGGCAGTGATTGCTTCTGAAAATTTTACAACGATTGCACATGTGGGGGATAGTCGTTGTTATATCTTAAATGATACTGGCTTCCAGCAGCTAACTGAGGACCATACACTTGTGAATGAGTTAGTCCGAACTGGACAAATCACTAAAGAGGATGCAGAACATCATCCCAGGAAAAATTGGATATTAAGAGCGTTAGGAACAGAACAGGATGTAAAAATCGATATAAAAACGATAATGTTCGAAGAAGGAGATTTTCTCCTATTATGTTCGGATGGGTTGTCAAATAAAGTAAACGAACAGGAAATGGTTGAAATTCTTCAAAATGAAGAATCACTTGAACAAAAGGCTTCCACATTAATTAAGATTGCAAATGATAACGGTGGAGAAGACAATATTACCCTGATCATATTAGAATATGCTAATGATTTTGAATTGGGTGATGAGCAGTGATTATAGGGAAAAGAATAAGCGGCCGCTATAAAATTCTTAAAATGATAGGCGGAGGCGGAATGGCCAATGTCTATTTAGCACATGATATGATACTGGATAGAGAAGTTGCCGTGAAAATGCTCCGCCTTGATTTTGCCAATGATGAAGAATTTATTCGACGCTTTCATAGAGAAGCACAATCTGCCACAAGTCTTACCCATCCAAATATCGTTAGTATTTATGATGTGGGTGAAGAAGATTCTCTTTACTATATTGTTATGGAATATGTGAATGGGCAAACATTAAAGCAATACATAAACCAGCATTCGTCACTCCGTGTAGAAAAAGCATTAGACATAATGATGCAATTAACATCTGCAATTTCCCATGCCCATCAAAATCATATTATTCATCGTGATATAAAGCCGCATAACATTCTAATTGATCCTAATGGCAGTGTGAAAATTACTGATTTTGGGATAGCCATGGCCTTAAGCGCGACAAGCATTACCCAAACAAATTCTGTGTTGGGTTCTGTCCACTATTTATCACCGGAACAAGCTCGTGGGGGAATGGCTAATCGGAAATCTGATATTTATTCACTTGGGATTGTCATGTTCGAAATTTTAACAGGCAGGCTTCCATTCTCAGGGGAATCAGCCGTTTCGATTGCATTGAAACATCTCCAGTCAGAAACACCTTCTGTTAGAAGGTGGAATTCAACTATACCGCAAAGTGTGGAGAATATAGTCCTAAAAGCAACGGCAAAGGATCCATTCCATCGTTATAACAGTGTCGATGAAATGGAGGAGGATTTAAGGACGGCGCTAAATCCTGAAAGAATGGATGAACCGAAGTTTATTATTCCAATTGATGATGAGGCAACAAAAGCCATTCCAATCATAACAAATGACCGTCCACATAAAAACCTTGATGAAACATTAGTGCATAGTAATGATAAAATATTGCCTGCCAAAAAGGATACACCTAATAAGGAGAAAACTAGTAAGAAAAAGCGGAAAAAATGGCCGATGATCTTAATTTCGACTTTCCTTATACTTTCCATTCTCGGACTATTAACGGTTACATTTTTACCTGATTTATTGTCTGCTAAGGACGTCAAAATTCCTGACGTAAGTGGAATGGATGTTGATGATGCGATTTCTGAGCTTCAGCTCAGCGGAATAGTGGTTGACAAACAGGTTGAAATTCCTGATGATCTGGTGGTTGAAGGAAAGGTTATCAAGACCGACCCCGAAATTGGCAGTACAGTCAAGGAGAACGCAAAGGTTAATTTATATATTAGTACTGGTAAAGAAAAAATTGAGCTATCTAATTATGTAGGCCGGATATATGATGATATTTTCCGTTTATTAGAAGACAGGGGTTTTAAAGATATTTTGAAAACTGAGAAATACGATGAGAGTGAACCAGGAACCATTATTAGCCAAAACCCTTCAGGAGGCGAAGAAATTATTCCTGAAGATACTGCATTAGAATTTGAAGTCAGTAAAGGACCTGAAATAATTGTCCTAAGGGACCTAACCGAATACAATTTAAAAGGGGCCGAGGATTATGCCTTATTAGTAGGGCTGACTTTAGATGTCTCAGAAGAAAAATATGATGAAAAAATTCCTGCTGGCATGGTAATTTCACAAACACCAAAGTCTGGAACAGAACTGAAAAAAGGCGATAAGGTATCAGTCATTATTTCAAAAGGAAAAGAAGAAAAACCGCCCAAAACGGTAGTTAAAGATATAACAATTGATTATGAACCGACTGTCCCAGTGCCAGTGCCAGGAGATCCTGTTCAAAAACAAGAGGTTTTAATCTACATCGAAGATATGAATCATAGTATGACGGAACCTGCCGAATCATTTTTTATAACTGAAACGACAAAAAAACAAATAGAACTTACTATTCCATATGGCGGAAAAGCGGGCTATAAGATTATTCGTGACAGCAAGGTGATAGCAGAGGACGTAATTAACTATCCAGAAACAGAGTAATTAATATTACTTTGCTCTTTATCAAATCAGTTAACAGAATTTTGAATGATAAGTTGATGTTTTCGAAATGAATGACAAGGAGTGTGGCTATGCCTGAAGGGAAAATTGTTAAAGCATTAAGCGGTTTCTATTATGTTCTTGATGATGACAAGTTGATCCAATGCCGTGGTAGAGGGATATTTAGAAAGAATAAAATTACCCCCCTTGTTGGAGACGAAGTTGTTTTTCAAGCAGAAAATGACTTGGAAGGCTACATTATGGAAGTGAAGACACGAAAGAACGAATTGATACGTCCCCCCATTGCGAATGTAGATCAAGCGATCCTTGTGTTTTCGGCTGTTGAACCAGATTTCAGTACTGTTCTTTTAGATCGTTTCCTTGTGCTAGTTGAATTTAATCGGATTGAACCGCTTATTTGTATCACTAAAATGGACCTCACAAACGAAGAGCAGCAAAAGAAGATTAAGATTTATGCAGAGCAGTATTCGTCTGCAGGGTATAAAGTAATCCTAACTTCTTCCGAAACCGAAGCGGGGGTTGAACTGTTAAGTCCACACATTGATAATAAAATATCTGTTTTTGCTGGTCAGTCAGGTGTAGGAAAATCATCTTTGCTAAATGTCCTTAGACCTGATCTTGATTTGAAAACAAATGATATTTCGTCGCATCTTGGCCGTGGAAAACACACGACAAGACATGTGGAGTTAATAAAGATTGGAAATGGATTAATAGCTGATACACCAGGCTTCAGTTCATTAGAATTTACCAATATTGAAGCCGAAGATTTGACTTCATGTTTTCCTGAAATGCAAAGAGCAAGTGAGAATTGTAAATTCCGAGGATGCTTGCATGGGACCGAACCGAAATGCGGTGTGAAACATGCAGTTGAATCAGGTGAAATCCCTAGGTACCGATATGACCATTATCTGGATTTCCTACAGGAGATAAAAGATAGAAAGCCGAGGTATTAAAGATGGTAAAAATAGCACCTTCGATTCTTTCCGCCGATTTTTCGAAATTAGGTGAAGAGATTATTGCTGTTGAAAAAGGTGGAGCAGACTATATTCATGTCGATGTCATGGATGGTCACTTTGTACCAAATATTACGATTGGTCCGCTTATTGTTGAGGCCATTCGTCCGATTACGAAGCTGCCACTTGATGTACACCTAATGATTGAAAACCCTGATCAATATATTGAGGCATTTGCCAAAGCTGGAGCCGATTTTATTACCGTACATGTGGAAGCATGTCGTCATCTTCACCGCACAGTCCAAAATATTAAATCCTTTGGTATCAAGGCGGGTGTTGTTTTAAACCCGGCAACCCCCGTGGAATCCATTCAGCACATAATTGGAGACATTGATATGGTATTATTAATGTCGGTTAATCCAGGGTTCGGTGGGCAAAAATTCATACCAGAGGTACTTCCGAAAATAAGAAAAGTTAAAGAAATGGCAGAACAAAAAGGCTTAGACATTGAGATTGAAATTGACGGCGGTGTTAATTCAGAAACGGCAAAGCTATGCATGGAAGCCGGCGCAAATGTACTTGTTGCAGGCTCGGCTATTTATAATGAAGAAGATTATGCCAAGGCAATTTCGCAAATAAGAGGTTAATGATAAGAGCCAGCTTTAGCGCTGGCTTTTTGCATATGGAAAAGGAGTTAGTTTTATGATTATTAATATTCTAGCCGGAGGACCTGAAAGCCTATTACCTGATTTAACAGAGTATCTAGAGAAAGATGCAATTTGGGTCGGAGTTGACCGAGGTGTCTATCATTTGTTAAAAAGAAATATAACTCCGGTCATTGCCTTTGGGGATTTCGATTCAGTATCATCTGAGGAATTAATGTTTATTGAAGAACGTGTAGTAGAATTAAAGAAGTATAAGCCGGAAAAAGATGAAACAGACATGGAGTTAGCCTTCAATTGGGCACTTGATCAGAATCCAAGTATGATCCGTATGTTCGGTGCAACTGGGGGGAGACTTGATCATTTATTTGCCAATGTGCACTTATTGCTGAATCAGTTCAAAGCCAAAAAATCGGCTGATATCTGCTTGATTGACCGCTATAACATCATTTTTATTAAAGAACCTGGGCACTATACAATTGAAAAAATAAACAAAAAAAAATATATTTCCTTTGTTCCTTTAACGCTAAATGTCAGCAATCTCACCCTAAAGGGCTTTAAATTTCCTTTGGAAAATCGTCATATTCCAATCGGGTCAACACTATGTATTAGTAATGAACTTATTAGTGAATATGGTACTTTTTCATTTTCTGAAGGCATATTAATAGTGATAAGAAGTCACGATTAATATGCAATACAATTTGGTACTGATTTCGTTCGTTTGAATAAAATGGTAGGGCGTTCGAAAAAAGTTGAGATGAATAAGCTGGGGAGATTTGTGAGGAGGGACAGTATGAAATTCTATACAATTAAACTGCCGAAATTTTTAGGCGGACTTGTCCGTGCGATGATAGGGGCGTTTAAAAAGAACGAATAGCATGGGTTTTTATCTAGATAATCTTTTCATTAACGAATGGCACCCGTTTAATTTGGGTGCTTTTTATTTGGTTAAATAGGGAATAATAGGGTTGTAGAGTAATTGTACTTTTTGTATATAAAGAAAAGACATCCTCAACGGATGCCTTTTCCATATTAAACGCGTTCTACTTTACCTGATTTTAACGCTCTTGCAGAAACCCAAACACGTTTAGGCTTTCCATCAACAAGAATACGTACTTTTTGTAGGTTAGCACCCCATGTACGCTTATTTGCGTTCATAGCGTGAGAACGTGCGTTACCAGTTGTTGTTTTCTTTCCAGTTACAACACATTGACGTGGCATAATGATTTCCCTCCTTAACTACCAAAAGCTTTATACAGCTATCTTTAAGATCCTCATCTGAAAAAAGAAAATTGATTGAACAAATTTTCTAGACTTGAGATACCTTAATAATTTATCATACAACTTATTTGATTGCAATAGTTACCTTTCAAGAAAAAAGCCTTGACATCCCTATTAATTAAATGCTCTTATTTTAAACAGGCAGGAATAACTTTCAATATTGCATTGACTATAGTAAAATGACTGTAGTCAAGGAGCAATTTTTTCAAGAGGGGGAACGATTCATGTCCATTGAATTAAAAACAAAGTTCGGACAAATTGATATTTCAAACGAAGTAATCGCGACCATCGCTGGAGGAGCGGCAATCGAATGCTATGGAATTGTCGGTATGGCCTCAAAGAATCAAATTAAAGACGGAATTACGGAAATACTACGAAGAGAAAATTTCACTCGCGGCGTGATCGTCCGCCAAGAAAATGAGGCATTACATATTGATATGTACATTATTGTTAGCTATGGAACGAAAATTTCCGAAATTGCCCACAACGTGCAATCAAAGGTTAAATACACCCTCGATAAGACTGTTGGACTTGCCGTTGACTCGGTAAATATTTACGTTCAGGGAGTTCGAGTGACGAACCCTTAAGTTCGTGTAATGAACCTCAAGTAGAGGAGGAAAGTTTGTGTCAATAACAGCTTTAGATGGAAAACGTTTTGCCGAGATGGTGATTCAAGGTGCAAATCATTTGGCTGCAAATGCAAAAATGGTTGATGCTCTAAACGTTTTTCCCGTGCCCGATGGTGATACTGGAACAAACATGAATTTATCAATGACATCAGGGGCGAAAGAAGTAAAAAATAATGTTCAAGAACATATTGGTAAAGTTGGAGTAGCCCTTTCTAAAGGATTGCTGATGGGGGCTCGCGGAAATTCAGGAGTGATCCTTTCACAGTTGTTCCGTGGTTTTTCTAAGGCAGTAGAAATGAAAGAGCAAATTTCAGGGAATGATTTTGCCCATGCCTTCGAGGCTGGAGTAGAAACTGCGTATAAAGCAGTAATGAAGCCTGTTGAAGGAACCATTTTAACTGTAGCAAAGGATTCAGCTAAAAAGGGCGTACAAGCTGCCCAGAATTCAAATGATATTATTGTAATTATGGAAGAAGTTTTACAAGAAGCAAAAGCTTCATTAAAGCGCACTCCTGATCTGCTTCCAGTGTTAAAGGAAGTCGGTGTTGTCGATAGTGGCGGACAAGGTCTTGTGTTTGTTTACGAAGGATTTCTTGCGGTCCTAAAAGGCGAAAAACTTCCCGATACACCTTCTGCATCTCTTTCTATGGATGAATTGGTTAATACTGAACACCACAAAAATGTCCAGGGACATATTAACACGGCAGATATTGAATTTGGATACTGCACCGAATTTATGGTTCGCTTTGAACAGGAAAAGACAGCCAAGCATCCTTTCAGTGAAGGGGTTTTCCGAAATGACCTCAGCAAATTAGGTGATTCTTTATTAGTCATAGCGGATGAAGACGTTGTAAAAGTCCATATACATTCCGAACAGCCTGGCGAAGTACTAAGCTACGGACAAAAGTACGGAAATTTAATAAATATGAAGATTGAAAACATGCGTCAACAACATACCAATATTGTTGGTGAAACACATATGGCACCCGTTGCTGTACAACAGAAGCCGCCAAAAGAGCAGCAAGAATACGGAATTGTAACGGTTTCCATGGGAGCAGGAATTGCAGATTTATTTAGAAGTATTGGCGCCCATGCCGTAATAGAAGGCGGGCAAACGATGAATCCAAGTACGGAGGATATCGTTAAGGCTGTTAAGGAAGTTAATGCTAAAAAGGTATTTATTTTACCTAATAATAAAAACATTATTATGGCAGCCCAGCAGGCAGCCGATGTGGCAGAAGAAGATATTTATGTTATACCATCCAAAACTGTCCCTCAAGGACTTTCGGCTCTTTTAGCATTTAATCCGTCAGCGGAACTTCACGCCAATGAGTCTGCAATGAATGATGCCCTAAAACACGTAAAGACTGGTCAAATAACCTTCGCTGTACGAGATACCCAGATTGATGGTTTAGAAATCGAGAAAGATGATTTTATGGGTATTGCTGAGGGGAAAATTGTGGTAAAGAACAAGAACAAAGGAAAAGTAGCTGAAGAATTACTTTCACAAATGCTCGCAGACGATTCAGAAATCTTGACCATCATTTATGGGGAAGACGTTAGCGAAGAAGAAGTAAATCAGCTGACACAGTTTGTGGAAGAGACTTATGAAGATGTAGAAGTAGAAATCCATAACGGCGGGCAGCCGTTGTATTCATTTATCTTTTCAATTGAATAATGAACCGCTAAAATAGAAGGGGAGTTCCCTTCTTTTTTTTGTAGGCTGTGTTAAAGGTCATTGTTGATTTTGTAGCAATGTTGATTGGAGCGAAGCGCCTGGAGCGGAAATCAACAGGCAAGTATAACACAGCCTTTTTGTAAAAAAGAAGTTAGAAAAAGTAAATTAAAACAATATCAATAGATATAACAGCGCTTAGTGGGGGAGTCGTGTAATAGTGAATCCACATCTTAATCAAACAATAACTGTCATTAAGGGAATTGGTGAAGAGACTGCTGAGATTTTTTCAGAAATGAAAATCTTTACGATACAAGATTTATTGGAATATTTTCCTTATCGTTATGAAGATTACCGCCTTCGTGAAATAACAGAGGTACAGCATGATGAGAAAGTAACAGTGGAAGGGAAGGTTCATAGCGAGCCTTCTCTTGTCTATTATGGAAGGAAGAAATCCAAACTAATGATCCGACTTTTCGTTGGTTCTCATTTAATCAAAGTAGTCTTTTTTAACCAACCCTATTTGAAAAATAAAATCATTATTAATGAAACGATAACGGTCACAGGAAAATGGGATGCCCATCGGCAAACGATCACTGCAAATGAAATGCAGACAGGCACAAACGCCAAGACAAAGGATTTTGAGCCTGTGTACTCATTAAGAGGGAAATTAACAACGAAGGGAATACGAAAGTTTATCAGCATTGCTTTCCAGCAATATGGACATTTTATTGAAGAAACACTGCCAGCAGCATTCTTAAAAAAGTATCGCCTTCTTGATAGACAGGGGGCGATTGAAGCAATGCACTTTCCGAGCAGCCAAGAGGATGTGAAACAGGCACGAAGGCGCATTGTTTACGAAGAATTTCTTATGTTTCAACTAAAAATGCAGGCCTTAAGGAAATTTGAACGGGAACATTCCCCAGGAATTTGCCAAAACTATAAAGTTACTCAGGTAGAGGGTTTTATCAATAGTCTTCCATTTCCGTTAACAAATGCTCAAACACGGGTTGTCAATGAATTGTTAGCGGAACTAAAATCACCCCTACGCATGAATCGATTGTTGCAAGGGGATGTTGGTTCGGGGAAAACTGTAGTGGCTGCAATTGGTTTATATGCCAGTGTAACAGCAGGTTACCAAGGTGCTCTAATGGTACCAACAGAAATTTTAGCAGAGCAACATGCGCAAAGCTTAAAAAGAATGCTAGAACCATTTGATGTCAGGTGCGAGCTTTTAACGAGTTCTATTAAGGGTAAACGGAGAAAGGAAATCCTTCATGAACTGGCAGAAGGAAATGTTGATCTATTAATTGGTACGCACGCTCTCATACAGGATGAGGTCACCTTCAAAAGACTCGGTTTTGTCATTACCGATGAACAGCATCGCTTTGGGGTCGAGCAGCGAAGAGTGCTCAGGGAAAAAGGTGAGAATCCTGACGTTCTTTTTATGACTGCGACACCGATTCCACGAACACTTGCAATCACTGTGTTTGGTGAAATGGATGTTTCCATTATTGACGAGATGCCAGCTGGCCGAAAATCAATTGAAACCTACTGGGCAAAACCAGAAATGCTGGAGCGCGTTCTTGCTTTTGTAGAAAAGGAATTACAAAAAGGGCATCAGGCCTATGTTATTTGCCCGCTCATTGAAGAATCAGAAAAGCTTGATGTCCAAAACGCAATCGATGTATTTAATACTTTAAGCCAATACTTTCAAAACCGTTATAAAGCAGGCCTTATGCACGGGCGTTTAGGTTCGGAAGAAAAAGACTACGTAATGAAGTCGTTTAGTACCAACGAAGTACAGGTGCTTGTCTCAACTACAGTTGTTGAGGTCGGTGTTAATGTACCAAATGCGACCATGATGGTTATTTATGATGCTGAAAGATTTGGCCTGTCTCAGCTTCACCAGCTTCGTGGACGTGTTGGACGTGGCAGCGATCAATCCTACTGTATTTTGCTTGCAAGTCCTAAATCAGAAGTGGGCCAAGAAAGAATGCGGATCATGACAGAAACGAACGATGGATTTGTTCTAAGTGAAAAGGATTTAGAACTCAGAGGTCCTGGCGACTTTTTTGGCAGAAAACAAAGTGGTGTTCCTGAATTTAAGGTTGCAGATATGGTTCATGATTATCGGGCACTAGAAACAGCGAGAAGTGATGCGATGATGCTTATCCAATCAAAAACCTTTTGGACAGCGGAAGAATATCAATTTTTAAGAAAAATGCTTGAAGAATCAGGTGTATTAGAAGGGGAAAAGCTTGATTAATAAAGTTTTTTTCCCTTTAAATGAATTCCGGAATAAAAAAAGCAGATGCTATGT
Source organism: Bacillus sp. ISL-77 (assembly GCF_018613105.1). Classification (NCBI taxonomy): domain Bacteria; kingdom Bacillati; phylum Bacillota; class Bacilli; order Caryophanales; family Bacillaceae; genus Bacillus; species Bacillus sp. ISL-77. The sequence continues at coordinate 156,408 of NZ_JAGGQY010000031.1, read as the reverse complement.
ATAAAAAACAAACTCTTGCAATCTGCTATTTCAAATTTTATACTACTATTAGTACCTAGTCATAAGATCTCGGACGGTGTAAAAATTCATGAGAAAAAGTAAAAAAGAGCGCCAGCAATTGTTAACCTCTACAATAAAAGATAATCCATTTATTACTGATGAAGATTTAGCAGAAAAATTCCAAGTAAGTGTACAAACAATCCGTCTTGATCGGTTAGAATTATCAATCCCGGAACTACGGGAACGAATTAAGACTGTTGCTGAAAAACGATTGGATGATGAGGTCCGCTCCCTTCCGCTTGAAGAAGTCATTGGTGAAATTATTCATATAGAATTAGATCAAAATGCCATTTCGATTTTTGATGTAAAAAAAGAACATGTGTTTATTCGTAATAACATTGCCCGTGGTCATCATGTATTCGCACAGGCAAATTCCCTAGCAGTAGCCGTCATTAACGATGAATTGGCGTTGACAGCAAAGGCGAATATTCAATTTAAGCGTTTGGTAAAATTAAATGAGCGTGTCATAGCCAAGGCAAGAATAACAAAAATCGATGGGAACTTAGGCAGAACAAGTGTCGAAGTGACAAGTTTTGTAAATAATGAACTTGTTTTTACCGGAGAATTTGAAATGTACCGTTCGAAAAATCGGTAAAGGATGAGGAAAAAAATGAACCTAGCAATTGATGCAATGGGCGGCGACAATGCTCCAAAGGAAATCGTTTTAGGCGCACTAAAAGCTGTACAAGCATTTTCTGATATACATATTACCCTTGTCGGGGATGAAAATAAAATTAATGAAACGTTAACTGATCATGAACGGATTTCAGTTATACATACAACCGAAGTGATTCTCGGAACAGACGAGCCTGTAAAAGCAGTTCGCCGCAAAAAGAATGCTTCCATGGTGCTAGCGGCCCAGCAGGTAGCAGATGGATTGGCAGATGCGTGTATCTCTGCTGGAAATACAGGTGCCTTAGTCGCGGCAGGCCTTTTTGTGGTTGGCAGGATAACTGGGATTCACCGCCCGGCCTTAGCACCAACGCTTCCGACCATTGGCGGCGAAGGCTTCCTTTTACTAGATGTCGGGGCCAATGCTGAGGCCAAACCTGAGCATCTATTGCAATATGCATTGATGGGTTCCATTTATAGTGCAAAAGTAAGAGGAATTACACAACCAAGAGTGGGCCTATTAAATATTGGCACAGAGGAAAAGAAAGGGAATGAACTTACCAAGCAGGCCTTTGAACTATTAAACACGGCTAATATCAATTTTGTCGGTAATGTGGAAGCAAGGGATTTACTTGATGGTGCAGCTGATGTAGTTGTTACCGATGGATTTACGGGTAACATGGTGCTAAAGACGATTGAAGGAACGGCACTGTCCATGTTTAAAATGTTAAAAACGGCTTTAATGAGCAGTTTTACAAGTAAGTTAGCTGCCGCTGTGTTAAAACCGAATCTTAAAACTTTAAAGAATACAATGGATTATTCCGAATATGGCGGTGCTGCACTGTTTGGTTTAAATGCACCTGTAATTAAGGCTCACGGATCTTCGAATGGGCAAGCTATTTTTAGCGCCATCCGGCAAACGAGGGAAATGGTAAGTAACGATGTTGTTGGATTAATTAAAATGTCAACAGAAGAAGCGAGTATTGCCAAAGTAGAAAGGTAAAGGAGTATTGAAATGAAGAAAATAGCATTTGTGTTTCCAGGTCAAGGGTCACAAGCCGTCGGGATGGGGAAAGAATTAGCAGAGAAACACTCCGAGGTAATGGATTATTTTAAGAGAGCAGATGAAAAGCTTAACACTCAACTGAGTAAACTTATATTTGAGGGACCAAAAGAAGAATTGACAATTACCTATAATACACAGCCAGCCCTTTTAACAACAAGTATTGCTATATTGGAATACTTCCAAAAATCTGGGATTAAAGCTGATTTTGTTGCTGGTCACAGTTTAGGTGAATATACGGCCCTTGTTGCAGCGGGCACCTTTACTTTCGAAGAAGGGGTGTATGCTGTTAGAAAACGAGGCGAATTTATGGAAAGTGCTGTACCTAATGGGGAAGGATCGATGGCGGCTGTGCTGGGTCTTGATCGCACTCCGCTATCAAATGTGACGGCAGAAATCAGTGATGCTGGTTTTCCTGTGTCTTTAGCAAATTTAAACTGCCCAGGTCAGATTGTAATTTCAGGTTCGAAAAAAGGGGTAGAACTTGCAGCCGTGAAAGCGAAAGAAGCAGGGGCAAAAAGAGTGCTTCCATTAGAAGTAAGCGGCCCTTTTCATTCCGTGTTAATGAAGCCAGCAGCAGTTCAATTGCGTGAAGTATTGGACGAAATTGAAATGAGGGATGCTAGGATCCCAATCGTGGTAAACGTTTCTGCTGAACCAATCAGTTCTGCCTCAGAAATTAAGGATAAGTTAATTGAACAACTTTATTCCCCGGTACAATGGGAAGACTCCGTTCGAAAAATGATTGATTTGGGTGTCGATACATTTATTGAAGTGGGTTCTGGGAAAGTTTTATCAGGGTTAATCAAAAAAATTGATAAAACAGTGTCAACGTATTCTGTATCGGACGAGGAAAGCGCACAAGCTGTAATAGATGCGTTAAAGGAGGAAAGACTATGAATCTTGAAGGAAAAGCAGCACTTGTAACAGGTGCATCAAGAGGTATTGGCAGAGAAATCGCTCTTGAACTTGCACGACAAGGAGCAAATGTGGCGGTTAATTTTTCTGGCAGTGAAGCCAAAGCAAATGAGGTTGTTGATGAAATAAAGGCACTTGGGAGAGAGGCATTCGCTGTAAAATGTGATGTTTCAAACTCAGGAGAAGTCGCAGAAATGGTTAAGGGAACGATAGACCGCTTTGGGAAACTTGACATTCTCGTCAATAATGCGGGTATTACCAGAGATAATTTATTAATGAGAATGAAAGAAGAAGAATGGGACGACGTAATTAATATCAATCTTAAAGGTGTCTTCCTTTGTACAAAAGCAGTAACAAGACAAATGATGAAGCAACGGGTAGGACGCATCATTAATATTGCATCGATTGTTGGTGTAAGTGGGAATCCAGGACAGGCAAACTACGTGGCGGCAAAAGCTGGGGTCATTGGTTTAACAAAAACAACGGCTAAAGAGCTGGCATCTCGCAATATTACCGTAAATGCCATTGCACCTGGCTTCATCACAACGGATATGACCGAAAAATTACCTGAAGATGTAAAAACAGAAATGTTAAAACTGATTCCTTTAGCAAGATTAGGAGAGCCTAAAGACATCGCCAAAATCACCGCATTCCTTGCTTCTGATGATTCTGCCTACATGACAGGACAAACATTGCATATAGATGGCGGCATGGTAATGTAATTTTAATAAAAACAAGGTGTATTATTTTGTTGAAATACTCTATAATAGCTTGAGGGGAGGTGAACAGGCATGGCAGAGGTATTAGAACGTGTAACAAAAATCATCGTTGACCGCTTAGGCGTGGATGAATCTCAAGTTAAACTTGAAGCTTCATTCAAAGATGATCTTGGAGCTGATTCCCTTGACGTAGTTGAACTAGTTATGGAATTAGAAGATGAGTTCGATATGGAAATTTCTGACGATGATGCTGAAAAAATTAGCACAGTTGGTGACGCTGTTAATTACATACAAAGCACGAAGTAATCGTTAGATTTATTCACAAAAGCTCCGTTTTCAAACGGAGCTTTATTCTGTAAAATAGAACTTGGCTTCCAACTGTGATGCCAAGTTTCTTTGCGTTTTGCTAAATACTTTTTTTAAACTTATACTTGAGTGGTGTGTAAATTATTTAATGCAAGGTGGAGACGTTTTATATGCGCAGAAATAATAATGAAAAAGATTTAAATAATCGCGCAAAAGAAAATCTATTTAAGGGTTTTCAAAATACGATTGGTATTACGATTGAAAACGAGAAATTATTAAAACAAGCTTTTACTCATTCATCTTATGTGAATGAGCATCGAAGAAAGCCTTTTGAAGATAATGAGAGGCTTGAGTTTTTAGGAGATGCCGTTCTTGAGTTAACTGTTTCACAATTCCTATACAAAAAATATCCTACGATGACAGAGGGAGAATTGACGAAACTTCGGGCTGCAATTGTTTGCGAGCCATCTCTTGTATCATTTGCCAACGAACTGAACTTCGGAAAATTAGTTTTGTTGGGTAAAGGTGAAGAGATGACAGGCGGAAGAGAGCGTCCCGCCTTACTAGCAGATGTTTTTGAAGCGTTCATTGGAGCTCTTTATTTGGACCAAGGAATTGAAACAGTCATTAAATTTCTCGAGAAAATAGTTTTTCCTAAAATTAATGCCGGTGCTTTTTCTCATGTGATGGATTATAAAAGCCAGTTACAGGAACTCATTCAACGGGATGGGACAGGCGCTATTGAATATCGTGTTCTTCAAGAAATTGGGCCTGCCCATAATAAAGAATTTGTATCGAAAGTTTCGTTGAATGGCAAGGAATTAGGTGTAGGTACGGGAAAATCAAAGAAGGAAGCCGAACAACATGCCGCCCAAATGGCTCTCGACATATTAAAGGAAAAAACAACTTAGAAATGACAAAATGTTTGTAAGTAGTCCAGCTTGCATGCATAGGGAGGATTAAGAAATGTTTTTAAAACGGTTGGACATTATTGGCTTTAAGTCCTTCGCTGATCGCATTGGAGTTGATTTTGTTCCAGGAGTAACGGCTGTGGTAGGTCCAAATGGCAGTGGGAAAAGTAATATTACCGACGCAATTCGTTGGGTATTGGGTGAACAGTCGGCCAAATCGCTTAGAGGCAGTAAAATGGAAGATATTATTTTTGGGGGAAGCGATACCAGAAAACCCCTAAATTTTGCTGAAGTTACTTTAAGCTTAGATAATCAGGATCAAGGCGTGTCACTGGATTATAACGAAGTTAGTGTCACAAGGAGAGTATCCCGTTCAGGTGATAGTGAATTCTTGATAAATAAGCAACAGTGTCGTCTTAAAGATATTATCGACTTATTCATGGATTCTGGGTTGGGGAGAGAAGCATTTTCGATAATTAGCCAAGGAAAAGTGGAAGAAATCTTAAATAGTAAAGCAGAAGAACGAAGAACCATATTTGATGAGGCAGCTGGAGTACTAAAGTATAAACATCGAAAGAAAAAAGCAGAAGTAAAACTGTTTGAAACACAAGACAATTTAAACCGTGTTAATGATATATTACACGAACTTGAAAGCCAAGTAGAACCATTAAAAATTCAGGCCTCGATGGCAAAAGATTTTCTGGAGAAGAAAGAGGAACTTGAAAAATTTGAAGTTGCCTTAACAGTGTATGAAATTGAAGATCTTCATCAAAAATGGGAGGGACTTTCCAAACTGTTGAACGAACATCAGGAGGAAGAACTTAAGATTTCTTCTGAGTTGCAAGTAAAGGAAGCAAAAATAGTTGAAAAAAGAGATCAAATGACAGCATTTGATGAGTCAATCACCGACCTGCAGAATGTTCTTCTTCATGCTACAGAGGAGTTAGAAAAACTGGAAGGCCGAAAAGAAGTCTTAAAAGAACGAAAGAAAAATGCTTCACAAAATAAAGAACAGCTTCAAACGAACATTTCGGAATTAACGGAAAAAATTAGCCAGCTAAAAATGAATCGCGACATCCTTTCAATGTCTGCCGAGGATCTTGGAAAGCAGGTCACGGAATTACAAACTCAATTAAAGGGAAAACAGGCGAAACTGCAGTTATTCACCGAAAATATTGAAGAAAAAATAGAGAGTTTAAAAAGTGAATATATCGAATGGCTAAACGATCAAGCGGGCGCAAAAAATGAAATGAAATATATTGAACAGCAGCTGGAACAGCAGGAAAGAAGAAGTTCACGACTTGATGTTGAGAATGACAAGTTTATTGAAGAACGGCAAATTGCAAAGGATAAAAAAGCAACTATCCAATCAGCATTAGACGAAGTACAACAAAAAATAGAAGATCAAGTAGGAGCTTTTCGAGAAAAGCAGCATAAGCTTGAGTCCACAAGAAATAATTATCAAAAACAAGAAAAGACACTCTATCAGGCTTACCAAATTCTCCAACAGGCAAAGTCAAGAAAAGAAATGCTCGAAGAAATGGAAGAAGATTATTCAGGCTTTTTTCAGGGAGTAAAAGAAATCCTTAAAGCACGTGGGAAAAACCTAAAGGGAATTGAGGGAGCCGTTGCCGAGCTTGTGACTGTTCCGAAACAGTATGAAACTGCCTTAGAAACAGCCTTTGGCGGGGCTTTGCAGCATATTGTGGTTGATAATGAACAAAATGGGCGGACAGCAATCCAATATTTGAAACAGAATTCTTTTGGCCGTGCAACCTTCTTACCGTTAAGTGTCATTAAGGGAAGACCGTTGTCTTCCGCGCAAATAGCTTCCATCCAAAATCATTCATCCTTTATTGGAACAGCCGTAAGTCTTGTTAAATTTGATCAAAGGTACTCCGAGGTTATGAGCAGTCTGCTTGGGAATGTTGTCATTACAAAAGACTTAAAAGGCGCCAATGAATTAGCAAAAATTCTTCAATACCGCTGCCGAATGGTAACGATTGATGGTGATATCGTTAATCCTGGCGGTTCAATGACAGGTGGTGCCAGTAAACAAAAGAACTCTTCCTTATTAACTCGTAAAGGCGAACTTGAAGAATTAAAAGAGAAGTTAGTCGTGATGGAAGAAAAAACCACCCATCTAGAACAACTTGTAAAGTCATTAAAAGAAGACGTTCATCGTACAGAAAAACAACTTGAAGAAATGCGCAAAGATGGCGAAGAGTTGAGATTAAATGAACTTTCTTTGAAGGGTGACCTTCGCCAAGCAGAGCTCGAAGAGAAAAATATCAATGAACGCTTAGCTATTTATGACCTTGAAAAAGGGCAATTTTCTGATGAGAAAACAACCTTAACAAATAGAAAAAAAGAATTAGCCATTGCAATGGAGACATACAAAACAACGATAGATAAGCTTGAGGTGCAAATAGCGAAGCTTACCGAACAAAAGTCGAGTGATTTGACCTCGAAAGAAGCTCTAACTATTGAAATAAATGATTTAAAAGTAGCGTTTGCTTCTAAAAATGAACAGTATTTGAGTACCCAAGAACGTTTTACACTTCTACAAGCAGATTTAGAAGAGAGTGAACAAAAGCATGCTCTTTATACAGAAGATCTTAATCTGTTAAGTTCGGAAATGACAAACAGTTCATCAGGTGAAGAACAGTTAGAAACAGCTGCAATTAGAAAACAACAGGATAAAGAAGCTGCATTACAGTTAATTACGGTTAGAAGAGAAGAACGTTTGTCCTTAAAGTCCGCCTTAGAGGACTTAGAATTGGAAGTTAAAGAACTAAAAAGACTCCACCGAGGAATGATTGTCGTTTTAAAAGACGAGGAAGTGAAAATCAACCGCTTGGATGTCGATCTTGAAAACCGTTTTGCACGGTTAAGAGAAGAATATCTTTTATCGTTTGAAGGTGCAAAGGAACAATATCCATTAACGATATCGATTGAAGAAGCGAGAAAAAAGGTCAAACTTATCAAACTTGCCATTGAAGAACTTGGTAATGTCAACATTGGTGCGATTGAAGAGTATGAGCGTGTCTCTGAACGGTATGAGTTCCTGAATGAACAGAAGAATGATCTCCAGGAAGCTAAAGAAACCCTTTACAAGGTTATTGACGAAATGGATGAAGAAATGAAAAAACGCTTTGAACAGACCTTTAATGGAATTCGTGAACATTTTGAGCCGGTATTTAGAACCCTTTTTGGTGGTGGGAGAGCCGACCTCGTTCTAACTGTCCCAGGAGATTTGTTAAATACAGGTGTCGAAATTGTTGCGCAGCCACCGGGTAAAAAACTGCAAAATTTAGGTTTATTATCAGGTGGTGAACGTGCATTAACTGCGATTGCGCTTCTTTTTTCTATTTTAAAGGTACGGCCTGTTCCGTTCTGTATCCTTGATGAGGTAGAAGCAGCATTGGATGAAGCCAATGTCCAACGCTTCAGCCAATACTTAAAACGATATAGTAAGGAGACGCAATTTATTGTGATTACCCACCGCAAAGGAACAATGGAGGAAGCAGATGTGCTTTACGGGGTAACTATGCAAGAATCAGGTGTTTCAAAGCTTGTATCTGTTCGCTTAGAGGAAACAAAAGAGCTTGTTGAATCTTAAAATTAGGAAGTGAAAAAATGAGTTTTTTTAAAAAATTAAAAGAAAAAATCACAAAATCCACGGATACGGTGACAGAGAAGTTTAAGGAAGGTCTTACAAAAACAAGGGATAATTTCTCAGGAAAAGTAAACGACCTTGTTGCTAGGTACCGTAAAGTAGATGAAGACTTTTTTGAAGAATTAGAAGAAATCATGATCCAGGCTGATGTAGGCTTTGATACAGTGATGAAACTGATTGAAGAGTTGAAAATGGAAGTTAAACGCCGGAACATCCAAGACCCACAGGAAGTACAAAGTGTAATATCCGAAAAGTTGGTTGATATCTACAATGCGGGTGAAGAACAATCCTCAAAATTAAATATTCAAGAGGACGGGCTGACAGTCATTCTATTTGTTGGAGTTAATGGGGTTGGCAAAACAACAACAATCGGTAAGCTTGGATACAAGTTTAAGTATGAAGGAAAGAAAGTACTATTAGCAGCAGGAGATACTTTCCGTGCTGGTGCAATTGAACAACTTGAAGTCTGGGGAGAAAGAGTCGGCGTCGATGTTATTAAGCAATCGGAAGGGTCGGACCCTGCCGCGGTTATGTACGATGCCATACAGGCAGCTAAATCTCGAAAAACAGATATTTTGTTATGTGATACCGCTGGCCGCTTGCAAAACAAAGTAAATTTAATGAAGGAGCTTGAAAAGGTAAAACGTGTGATAGAAAAAGAAATTCCCGGGGCCCCTCATGAAGTAATTTTAGTCCTTGACGCAACAACTGGTCAAAACGCCCTTATCCAGGCAAAAACATTTAAAGAAGTGACAAATGTTAGTGGAATTGTTCTTTCAAAATTAGACGGAACAGCAAAAGGCGGAATCGTCCTTGCCATCCGCAATGAATTAAAAATTCCTGTGAAATTTGTTGGTCTTGGCGAAAAAATGGATGACCTTCAAGAATTTGAAGCGGAAAAATATGTGTATGGTTTATTTGCAGATGAAGTGGAAAAAGCAGATTAATTGATGTAAAGGTATTATCTTGACAGATAATCTCTGACCTTGTAAACTACTTATGTAAAGGCTTTTCACTTAACATGCGCATTGGAGGGGATTGCATGCTTGAAAAGACGACACGAATGAACTATCTTTATGACTTTTACCATTCGTTGTTAACCCCAAAGCAGCAAAGCTATATGTCTCTCTATTATCTAGATGATTACTCTTTAGGAGAAATAGCTGAAGAGTATGATGTAAGCCGCCAAGCCGTTTATGATAATATCAAGCGGACTGAGGCAATGCTCGAGGCGTATGAGGAAAAGTTGCTATTATTTCAGAAATTTCAAGAGCGCAGCAAACTTTTAAGAAATGTAAAAGTATTGCTCAATGAGGATCACCCTTCAAAGCAGGCAATGTTAGAAGCTGTTGCCGAGTTGGAGAATTTAGATTAGGAGGCGGCATGAATGGCATTTGAAGGATTAGCCGACCGACTGCAAAATACAATTCAAAAAATCCGCGGAAAAGGGAAAGTTTCAGAAGCGGATGTAAAAGAAATGATGCGTGAAGTACGTCTAGCTTTACTAGAAGCAGACGTAAACTTCAAGGTTGTTAAAGATTTTGTGAAAAAGGTCAGTGAACGTGCCGTTGGGCAGGAAGTACTGAAAAGCTTAACACCTGGACAGCAAATTATTAAAATCGTTAATGAAGAATTGACGGAATTGATGGGCGGAGAACAAAGCAAAATCGCCGTGTCTAATCGTCCGCCAACGGTCATTATGATGGTCGGGTTACAGGGTGCTGGTAAAACAACAACATCCGGAAAGCTTGCCAACTTGCTTCGCAAAAAGTATAACCGTAAGCCATTGCTTGTTGCTGCTGATATTTATCGGCCTGCTGCAATCAAACAACTGGAAACACTAGGAAAGCAATTAGACATGCCAGTTTTCTCACTTGGAGATCAGGTAAGCCCTGTCGAAATTGCTAGGCAAGCTATTGTGAAAGCAAAAGAAGAGCATCATGACTATGTCCTTATTGATACCGCCGGCCGACTTCATGTTGATGAAGCATTAATGGGTGAGTTAAAGGATATTAAAGAACTGACTAAACCAGATGAAATCTTCCTAGTCGTTGATGCCATGACAGGTCAAGACGCAGTCAATGTGGCACAAAGCTTTAACGAACAGCTCGGATTAACTGGGGTTGTGTTAACAAAGCTGGATGGTGACACCAGAGGCGGGGCGGCACTTTCAATCCGCGCAGTAACGCAAACACCAATTAAATTTGTCGGTTTAGGCGAGAAGTTAGATGCACTTGAACCTTTTTACCCTGAACGTATGGCATCTAGAATCCTTGGTATGGGTGACGTGCTGACTTTGATTGAGAAGGCACAAGCCAATGTTGATGAAGAAAAGGCTAAAGAGTTGGAACAAAAAATGCGGACAGCTACGTTTACGCTTGAGGATTTTTTGGATCAGCTTGGTCAGGTTCGTAATTTAGGACCGCTTGATGAACTATTAAAGATGATGCCTGGTGCAAACAAGATTAAAGGGTTAAATAATCTTCAAATCGATGAAAAGCAAATTGCTCATGTTGAAGCGATTATCCGTTCAATGACGATGGCTGAGAAAAATAATCCGGAAATCTTGAACGCTAAACGAAAAAACCGAATTGCCAAGGGCAGCGGTCGTTCTGTAACTGAAGTAAACCGTTTGTTGAAACAGTTTGAAGATATGAAAAAAATGATGAAACAAATGACAGGAATGCAGCAAAAAGGTAAGAAAAAAGGGGGATTTAAACTTCCTTTCAAGCCGTTTTAAAATCGAAAAGCGGAAGCGCCTTGTTCAGGGGCGACAGGCATAAGACAAGGCGGCGAGAAGGCTGCTCTTTGGCCTTCTTGACGGATTGGCTTATGACCCCGAGCCCCTAGGCGCTGGAGCTAGACAGTCATCTAAGTTCACTTTTTTATCTGTTTTATTTTGCTAATTATTGGTAATACTGTATGTAAAGAAAAAACACTTTACAAACTATAAAAGAATTGATATTATACTATCTTGTGTGAAACTATTCGGAGGTGCTTATTTAAAATGGCAGTAAAAATTCGTTTAAAACGTATGGGAGCAAACAAAAACCCATTCTATCGTATCGTAGTAGCAGATTCTCGTTCACCACGTGATGGACGTTACATTGAAATCGTTGGAACTTACAATCCGGTTGCACAACCAGCTAAAGTTGACATCAACGAAGAATTAGCTCTTAAATGGTTACAAGATGGTGCTAAACCATCTGATACAGTTCGTAACCTTTTCTCTAATCAAGGCATCATGGAAAAATTCCATAATGCAAAATTAAGTAAGTAACTCAGGGACGACGATGAAACAATTAGTCGAAACGATTGTTAAGCCCTTAGTTGATTTTCCAGATGACGTTCGTGTGGATGTCGTGGAAGATGACAACCGTGTAACCTATCAGTTATTTGTTAATAAAACAGATATGGGAAAAGTTATCGGTAAGCAGGGGCGCGTTGCAAAGGCCATTAGAACTGTTGTTTATGCAGCAGGATCATCACAACAAAAGAAAATTTTTCTAGAAATTGGTGAATAGCTTTTTGCATCTAGATAAAAGGGAGGAATTATTTCCTCCCTTTTTTGCTATAAGAAAAGCAGAAGCGCCCGTTTAGCGAATTCCACTAGCCGCTGGGCGCTGGAGCTAGACAGTTCTCAAAGTTCAATGAACGAGGGAGGCATTTCTTTGCAAATCATTCAAACTGTTGTGGTAAAACAAATTCTAACGGAAAATAGTAAGAAAAAATTAGCTGACCATTACGAGGCGCAAAAGCTGCAGTATCAAAGGGAGATTAGTCAGCTTCAATTTGAGCTGAAGCGTTTGGAAAAAACCAAGGGATATTCACCTGGAGCATTAAAGAATCATTTTGAAAAAGAAATCAATAAACGTTTGGAAAAAGAAAAGCTTGTTGAGTTTCAAATCGAACAATTACATATGCTGCCATTAGGCAGTGAGTTAAAGGAAAAGGAAGTACAAGCCCTCGTTGAAATTAAGATAGGTGACATATGGGACGGGCGGATTGGGCAACCTACAATTATCATAAAAGATGGAATAATAGAAGATATACGCTAGAGGTGTAAAGCTATGGAAAAATGGTTTAATGTCGGAAAAATTGTAAACACACAGGGGCTAAAGGGTGAAGTCCGAGTTATATCAAAGACTGACTTCCCTGAGAAACGCTATAAGGCAGGAAATGTATTATATTTGTTTATGCCTAATTCTAGTTCGCCGATTGAACTAACAGTTAAAAGTCGCCGAACCCATAAAAATTTTGAATTACTTACATTTGAAGGTTATAACAATATCAATGAAGTAGAAAAGTTTAGGGATGGAATTCTAAAAGTACCTGAAACACAGCTTGGTACATTAAATGAGGATGAATTTTATTACCATGAGATTATTGGATGCCTTGTTGCTACAACAAAAGGCGAGGAGCTTGGAAAAGTTTCTGAAATTCTATCTCCTGGTGCCAATGACGTTTGGGTGGTTAAAGGTAAAGGCGGCAAAGAAATACTAATCCCTTATATCCATGATGTGGTCAAGAAAGTAGATGTGAAAGAAAAAGTCATACTAATCGATCCGATCGAAGGGTTACTTTCATGATGCAAATAGATATTCTCACCTTATTTCCGGAGATGTTTACCGGGGTACTGGGACAATCGATTTTGCAAAAGGCTGCTGAGAAATCTGCGGTCAACTATAACGTCGTCAATTTTCGCGGGTTTGCTGATAATAAACATTCAACTGTAGATGACTATCCCTACGGCGGCGGAGCTGGTATGGTATTAAAACCGCAGCCCATATTTGACGCTGTAACAGCCCTCAAGGAAAAATCAAAAAATACGAATCCACGGGTGATTCTTCTTTGTCCGCAGGGTGAACGATATGAGCAGCGGAAAGCGGAGGAATTGGCAAAGGAAGAGCATTTGATTTTTATCTGTGGGCATTACGAGGGTTATGACGAACGAATTCGTGAACATGTAGTAACAGATGAAATCTCAATTGGTGATTATGTCTTAACTGGCGGTGAACTTGGTGCGATGGTTATCGTTGATAGTGTAGTCCGACTCTTACCAGAAGTGCTGGGAAATCAAGAATCTCATATGAAGGACTCTTTCAGCACAGGACTGCTTGAGCATCCTCACTACACAAGACCTGCTGATTTCCGGGGACTAAAGGTTCCAGAAGTTCTATTATCAGGTAATCATAAATTAATAGAAGAATGGCGTAATAAAGAAGCGTTAAGGCGAACAATTTTAAGACGTCCAGACCTACTTGAGAAAATAGAATTGACGAATGAACAGGAAAAATGGCTTAAAGAAGTAAAAAAAGAATTCGAGTAGTATTGCGCGAGTTTAGCGATTATGGTATGATACTACTTGTGACTTGAGCTGATATGAATCAGATTGTGGTCTTATAACGATGTTCCGCTGCAATATGATTAAGAGTTTGATGTGCATGAGCGTCTGTTGGAAGGAGTTGAAAACGATGCAAAAATTGATTGAAGAAATTACAAAAGAACAACTTCGTACTGATCTTCCTGCTTTCCGTCCTGGTGACACTGTACGTGTACACGTTAAAGTTGTCGAGGGTACTCGTGAGCGTATTCAGTTATTTGAAGGTGTTGTAATTAAGCGTCGTGGTGGTGGAATTAGCGAAACTTTTACAGTTCGTAAAATTTCTTACGGAGTAGGCGTTGAGCGTACTTTCCCAGTACACACACCAAAAATTGCGAAGCTAGAAGTACTTCGTCGCGGTAAAGTTCGCCGTGCTAAGCTTTACTACTTGCGTAACCTTCGTGGTAAAAAAGCAAGAATTAAAGAGATTCGATAATATGAAAAGAAAAAGAGCTTGCTCGGGAGCAGGCTCTTTTTTTTATATAATCGATTTGATGCCCTTGTAATATTAAATTATGAGTTTATAAATTGGTGCTGATTTTTTAACAAATTATTAAAGTTTGATTAAAAATATGATCCCATCGTGTTAAAAATTATTGAAGTTATGTAAAATAAATTTTATAAAACATTTTTTTACGGAGAATGGCGGGGATTGTTATGACAAAAAAGAAAAATGAACTCTGGGAATGGACAAAGGCCCTTTTGATTGCTGTCATATTAGCTGCAGTTATCCGGTACTTCCTTTTTGCTCCAATCGTTGTCGATGGTTTATCGATGATGCCGACATTGAAGGATCAGGATCGAATGATTGTAAATAAGTTTAGTTATAATATTGGTGAGCCAAAGCGATTTGATATCATTGTCTTTCATGCACCTGAGCAAAAGGATTACATAAAGCGCGTGATTGGATTGCCCGGCGACACAATTGAGTATAAAGATGATACATTATATGTTAACGGAAAAGCGTATAAAGAGCCATATTTGGATAAATATAAAAAAGAAGTAGAGGATGGACCGTTAACAGATCCATTTACCTTGGAAGAAAAAATAGGACGTAAAACAGTTCCGGAAGGTGAATTGTTTGTTATGGGCGACAATCGCCGCTTCAGTAAAGATAGTCGGCATATTGGGACGATTTCCTATGATAAAATTATCGGTAAAACCAGTTTCGTTTACTGGCCGTTAAATGATGCACATATCGTAACAGTGAAATAGAGTTTGGGAGGTGGCCAGCTATGACGATCCAATGGTTTCCAGGCCATATGGCTAAGGCTCGCAGAGAGGTCACGGAAAAGTTAAAATTAGTAGATATTATTTTTGAATTAGTGGATGCGAGGATTCCCTATTCATCGAGAAATCCGATGATAGATGAAATCATTCAGCATAAGCCAAGGCTTGTCTTATTAAATAAGGCTGACATGGCTGATAAAGAAGCAACAAGGGAATGGATTGAGTTTTTTGCGAATAAAGGTATTAAGGCACTCGCAATAAATTCTCATGCGGGAGAAGGCATGAGAGACATTGCCAACGCTTCAAAGGAAATATTGAAGGAAAAGTTTGACCGTTTAAGAGCTAGAGGTGTCAATAATCCAAGAGCGATCCGAGCGATGATAGTTGGAATTCCTAACGCTGGTAAATCGACGTTAATCAATCGATTGGCAAAGAAAAATATCGCTAAAACAGGAAATACGCCTGGTGTGACAAAGGCCCAACAATGGATTAAAGTGGGGAAGGAAATGGAACTGCTTGATACCCCGGGGATTTTATGGCCAAAATTTGAAGACCAAGAAGTCGGCAAAAAACTTGCCGTTACAGGCGCAATCAAAGATACGTTATTAAATCTTCAGGATCTTACTGTCTATACTCTTAAGTATTTAGAACGAGCATATCCAGATCGTTTAAAAGAACGGTACAATCTTGATACCCTTCCTGAGGATGTTGTAGAGATGTTTGACAAAATAGGAGTACTGCGTGGATGTCTTATGGCTGGTGGTATCGTTGATTATGATAAGGTTTCAGAATTGGTCATCAAGGAAATTAGGTCAGAAAAGTTTGGTCGAATTACATTTGAACGACCGACTGATTTTTTGATTGAATAAAGAAAAAATATAGCTTAAGCTCTCCTAGGCGGAGAGTCTTTTTTATGTAATAATTTACCACTATATATTATAGGCAATTTAGCCGTGTATCTTGTAAAATAAATTGAGTGAAAGTAAAGGAGCGTTCTAAATGAAATATCGATCTGCATTTGATATTATTGGTCCCGTCATGATTGGACCATCTAGCTCTCATACCGCAGGCGCAGCGCGAATTGGCAGGGTAGCAAGAACCTTATTTGGTCAGCTGCCAAAGAAAGCCATCATCTCATTGTACGGTTCATTTGCAAAAACCTATAAGGGACATGGAACAGACTTTGCCATAGTGGCAGGGCTGTTAGATTTTGATACTTTTGATGGACGGATGCCACAATCCTTGGAAATAGCAAAACAAATGGGTTTAGAGGTGATCTTTTGTATTGAAGAGGCTGTGATGGATCATCCCAATACC
Organism: Bacillus sp. ISL-77; assembly: GCF_018613105.1. Lineage (NCBI taxonomy): Bacteria > Bacillati > Bacillota > Bacilli > Caryophanales > Bacillaceae > Bacillus > Bacillus sp. ISL-77. Next base: position 140,210 of record NZ_JAGGQY010000031.1, on the reverse strand, counting down.
GTAAAAATTAATTTATATAATGATGATAACGAACTCGAATTAGTTGGGATTTCAATTGGCGGGGGTACGATTGAGATAACAGAGTTAAACTCCTTCCCGTTGAAGCTTTCCGGTGAACATCCCGCAATCTTGGTTGTTCATCAAGATCGATTTGGTATTATCTCAGCAGTAACAAGTGTGTTATCAAAATATCAAATTAATATTGGTCATATGGAAGTTTCTCGATTAGAAAAAGGAGAAATGGCTTTAATGGTTATTGAAGTTGATCAGAAAATTGATGAATTAGTGATAGAGGAACTACATCAACTTTCAAGTGTATCGCAAATTATTCGTATGGTGGAATAGACCATTAATTAGCCAGCGGGAGGTGTCATTATGTTTAGAAATGTAGCAGAACTTGTTCAGTTGGCAGAGAGCAATCAAGTAAAAATAGCGGAAATTATGATCCGGCAAGAAATAGAAATTTCTGGCCTTTCTAGAGAAGATATAATTGCTAAAATGGATAAGAACTTAACGATTATGGAACAAGCAGTGGAAAGAGGACTTAACGGTGTGTACTCACATACAGGCCTTACCGGTGGAGACGCAGTATTGCTCCAAAACTACATTAAAAGTGGCAAGGCGCTGGGGGGGACCATTTTATTAGATGCCGTCAGTAAAGCGGTGGCGACCAATGAAGTGAACGCCGCAATGGGCGTAATTTGTGCAACGCCAACAGCTGGTTCAGCAGGTGTCGTACCAGGAACATTATTTGCAGTAAAAGAAAAATTAAATCCAACCCGACAAGAAATGATTGAATTTTTATTTACCTCAGCGGCTTTCGGATTTGTTGTCGCAAATAATGCCTCTATTTCTGGTGCGGCAGGGGGATGTCAAGCAGAGGTAGGCTCTGCAAGTGGTATGGCTGCAGCTTCGATTGTAGAATTGGCTGGTGGGTCACCCAAGCAAGCTGCAGAAGCGATGGCAATCACATTGAAGAATATGCTTGGATTAGTTTGTGATCCTGTAGCAGGCTTAGTTGAAGTTCCTTGTGTGAAAAGAAATGCAATGGGTGCATCCAATGCCATCACGGCAGCGGATATGGCACTTGCTGGCATTTCAAGCAGAATCCCCTGCGATGAAGTCATTCATGCGATGTTCTTAATTGGCCAATCCATGCCATCTGTCTTAAGGGAAACAGCGGAAGGTGGTCTTGCAGCGACACCGACAGGAAGAAGACTTGAACAAGAAATTTTTGGCACAAGCAAAACATTTAAACTAAAAGACTTAGTTATATCCTAACGGAATGAAATAACACCCAAGTTCATCTCGAATATTGGGTGTTATTTGTTGTTTTTTAACATAACGACCAAGATAACAATTACAATGGGTGATAAGATGAAACAATTAACAATCGCAGAAATTGAACGACAATTGGAAAATATATCAGTAGAAACTGATCCGTTCTTGTTGGGTATCCTTCAAGATGAGCGGAAGGGTGTCCAACAGCTGATACATAGATGGAGTAAGAAATTTGCGGAGAATCATCGACTAAAAGAAAAGTTTGTTGAAATGAATGTCTATGAGCATAAATGGCGCAAAAGAGGATATGAAAAGATTGCCGGTATCGATGAAGTGGGTAGAGGGCCGCTTGCAGGTCCGGTGGTTGCAGCAGCTGTCATTTTGCCAAAAGACTTTTACTTAGCAGGGATAGACGACTCTAAGAAGCTCTCTGAAAAAAAACGCTTGGAATTCGATTCGATTATTAGAAAAGAAGCGATTTCCTTCAGTATTGCAATGATCCATGCCAAGGAAATAGATGAAATTAATATTTATGAAGCTACAAAAAAAGCAATGAAAGCTGCCATCTCATCCTTAGATCCAAAGCCGGATTTATTGCTAATTGACGCAATGAAGCTGGAAACCCCCTTTACCTCTGAATCTATTATTAAGGGTGATTCAAAAAGTATCTCTATCGCCGCGGCTTCGATTATAGCAAAAGTAGCAAGAGATGATTTGATGAAGGAAATTTCACAGACCTATCCAGTCTATGGATTTCAACAGAACATGGGCTACGGAACAAAGGAACATATCGAAGCCATCCAAAAACACGGAATAACTTCTTATCACAGAAAAAGTTTCGCACCAGTAAAGGATTTTGTTTAATTATAAAACACAATAATAAAAATCAGGCAGTGCCTGTTTTTTTTATTATTGTAGAAAACAAATTATACCAAATAAGGTGTAGACTCCCTTGATTTATTCAAAACAAACGATTGACTATTCTGAATATTTTTAAGATGTATATAATTTTTTAGCATAATGGTAGACAAGGTAACTGTCATTATATAAAATGAAAACGGAGTCAGTTTTTAGAAGAGTTTGAATAGGAGGATGGGAAATGAATATCCATGAGTATCAAGGGAAAGAGATCCTCAGAAAATACGGGGTAGCAGTTCCGAATGGAAAAGTAGCATTCACTGTAGAAGAAGCAGTGGAAGCAGCGAAAGAACTAGGCACACAGGTTTGTGTGGTAAAAGCACAAATCCATGCTGGCGGACGGGGGAAAGCTGGTGGTGTTAAAGTTGCGAAAAACCTTGATGAGGTTCGTACATATGCAAGCGAAATCCTCGGCAAAACACTTGTAACACACCAAACAGGTCCTGAAGGAAAAGAAGTCAAGCGCCTGCTTATTGAAGAAGGCTGTGACATCAAAAAAGAATATTATGTTGGTTTAGTATTAGACCGCGCTACTTCACGTGTTGTCCTAATGGCATCTGAAGAAGGCGGAACGGAAATCGAAGAGGTTGCTGAAAAGACTCCAGAGAAAATTTTTAAGGAAGAAATTGATCCAGTCGTCGGATTACAACCATTCCAAGCTCGCCGAATTGCGTTCAATATTAATATTCCAAAAGAATTAATTAATCAAGCTGTAAAATTTATGACGGCTTTGTATAATGCCTATATCGAGAAAGATTGCTCGATTGCGGAAATCAACCCGCTCGTTGTTACAGGTGACGGTAAGGTAATGGCCCTTGATGCAAAATTGAACTTTGACTCAAATGCCCTATATCGTCAGAAAGATGTACTAGAGTACCGTGACCTTGAAGAAGAGGATGCAAAGGAAATTGAAGCATCTAAATATGATTTAAGCTATGTTGCTTTAGATGGAAACATTGGCTGTATGGTTAATGGCGCAGGACTTGCCATGTCAACAATGGATATTATTAAACATTACGGCGGCGATCCCGCAAACTTCCTTGATGTTGGGGGCGGCGCGACAGCTGAAAAGGTTACAGAGGCATTCAAAATTATCCTTTCTGATCCAAACGTAAAAGGTATTTTCGTCAATATCTTTGGTGGAATCATGAAGTGTGATGTTATTGCTGAGGGTGTAGTAGAAGCAGCTAAGCAGGTTGGACTTAGTGTTCCACTTGTTGTTCGCTTAGAGGGAACAAATGTTGACTTAGGTAAGAAGATCCTATCAGAGTCAAGTGTAGACATTATTGCTGCTGAATCCATGGCTGACGGCGCACAAAAAATCGTTTCATTAGTGAAATAGGATCGAAGAAAGGGGAATTAACGTGAGCGTTTTTATTAATAAAGATACAAAGGTTATTGTTCAAGGGATTACAGGATCAACAGCCCTGTTTCATACAAAGCAAATGCTTGAATATGGTACACAGATTGTTGGCGGTACCTCTCCAGGAAAAGGCGGGTTGGAAGTAGAAGGTGTGCCTGTTTTTAACACGGTTAAAGATGCTGTTGAAGCAACTGGTGCAACTGCATCCGTTATTTACGTACCGGCACCATTTGCTGCAGATGCGATTATCGAAGCGGTTGATGCAGAATTGGATCTTGCTATCTGTATCACTGAACATATTCCGGTATTGGATATGGTTAAAGTTAAGCGTTATATGGAAGGTAAAAAGACTCGCTTAGTCGGTCCAAACTGTCCTGGTGTTATTACAGCTGATGAGTGTAAAATCGGCATCATGCCTGGTTATATCCATACAAAAGGCCATGTAGGTGTTGTATCACGCTCTGGAACATTAACATACGAAGCGGTTCACCAATTAACACAAGCCGGATTAGGCCAAACAACTGCTGTTGGTATCGGCGGCGACCCTGTTAACGGAACAAACTTCATCGATGTATTAAAAGCATTTAATGAAGATCCTGAAACATATGCTGTTATTATGATTGGTGAAATCGGCGGTACTGCCGAAGAAGAAGCAGCTGAGTGGGTTAAAGCAAACATGACCAAGCCTGTTGTTGGCTTCATCGGTGGACGTACAGCGCCTCCAGGAAAACGTATGGGACACGCAGGTGCGATTATTTCAGGTGGTAAAGGTACTGCAGATGAAAAAATCCGCGTTATGAACGAATGCGGTATTAAAGTAGCTGACACTCCATCTGTGATGGGTGACACATTAATTGAAGTATTAAAAGAACAAGGTTTGTACGAAAAGTGTAAAACCCACTAATAATTGTGCAACTAGATAATTTCAGATAGTCCCTCAAAAACGAGGGGCTATTTATTCTAATTTTATATCTATAGGGAGGCAAATATTTAAATGGATGAATTCAAAGAAAAACTTATTTCCTTGCTGCATTACCCCAATATCTCCTGGAACACCGTTTTACAAATGCTAAAAAAAGACCCGACACTGCAGAACTTATATCAGTTACAAAAGCAATCCCCTCAGCAAAAATGCTTGTTTCCACCCACTACCACCAATAACCCTTCAGAAAAGTCTTCTAGCGTACCTCTTCATCCTGACATTATTCGTGATCAAATTCGTCAATACAAAACAAATGAGATTACAGTCATTACTATTTTAGATAAGGAATATCCACCATTATTAAAAGAAATATATCAGCCGCCATGGGCATTGTTTACCAAGGGTGATCTCTCGCTACTTGAAACAGACCCCAAACTTGCGGTTGTTGGTTCACGGCAAGCGACTCAATATGGGAAAAATGCAATTCGGTTGATTTTTCCAGGTTTAATTGACAAAGGTGTTCTAATTGTTAGCGGCTTAGCACGGGGAATTGATGCCCTCGCACATGAATATGCAATAAAAAATGGAGGAAAAACAATAGCTGTGATTGCTGGTGGTTTCTATCATATCTATCCAAAGGAAAATACGAGCTTAGCCCTAGAAATGATGAAAAACCAGCTAGTTCTTTCGGAATACCCTCCAGATACTAAGCCGCTTAGATGGCATTTTCCATCTAGAAATCGAATTATTAGCGGTTTGTCAAAAGGGACATTTATTATAGAAGCAAAACGAAAAAGCGGATCACTCATCACGGCGAATTTTGCAGTAAATGAAGGAAGAGATGTATTTTCCTTGCCTGGAAGCATTTTTAATCCATATTCTATCGGGGCAAATGAATTAATTCAACAAGGGGCTAAACTTGTAACCGGTGCAGAGGATATTTTAGAGGAAATTAGATAAGACTCTTATCTAAAGAAATTTTGCTTAAAAATCGTTAATTTTGAAGGTTTTTATGAATAAACGGAGAATTTAGCTAAAAAAGGTTGCATTATTTTCTAATTTGTTATACATTTTCCAACAGATGTTCGAAAAAAAGAATATTTGGAAATGGAATAAATAATATTCATATTAATATATAAAGAAAAACTTGGGATAGGGCAGTTTTGTAAAGTATTTTCTCCGGTCTAATTAGGTAAAACTGGAATTTAGGAAAGCTTCTCAAATGATTAGCACCTTAGAAACAGCATTTGCCAGATTCGGGGCGCTTCTACACTTTCCCTCTTAAGGAGGATTTTTAAATGGCAGATTTTCTTGTAATCGTTGAATCGCCAGCAAAAGCGAAAACGATCGAACGATATTTAGGGAATAAATATAAAGTAAAAGCATCAATGGGACATATTCGCGATTTGCCACGGAGCCAAATGGGGGTCAATGTAGAAAATAGCTATGAACCAAAATATATTACAATCCGCGGAAAAGGTCCTGTTTTAAAAGACTTAAAAACAGCGGCAAAAAAAGCAAAAAAAATCTATCTGGCAGCTGACCCGGATCGCGAAGGGGAAGCAATTGCATGGCATTTAGCCCATAGTTTATCTGTCGATATTAATTCAGATTGCCGGGTGGTTTTTAATGAAATCACAAAAGATGCGATAAAAGAGTCGTTTAAACATCCTCGGCCAATTAATATGGATTTGGTGGATGCTCAGCAGGCTCGTAGGATTCTTGACCGTCTTGTTGGGTATAATATCAGCCCGTTGCTCTGGAAGAAGGTAAAGAAAGGTTTAAGTGCAGGCCGGGTTCAATCTGTTGCCGTCCATTTAATTATTGTTAGGGAAAAGGAAATCAAAGCCTTTGTCCCTGAAGAATATTGGACGATTGATGGAGAATTTTTAAAGGGGAAAGACCATTTTAGTGCCCAATATTTTTCTTTAGCTGACAAAGGAAAATTCGAACTGAAATCTGAACAAGATGTCCAAACCATTTTAAAACAAATGGATGATAATAAATTCAAAGTTGTATCTGTTACCAAAAAAGAAAGAAAGAGGAACCCGGCACCGCCCTTCATTACATCATCATTGCAACAAGAAGCAGCCAGAAAACTTAACTTCCGAGCAAAGAAAACGATGATGCTTGCACAGCAGCTTTATGAAGGGATTGAGCTTGGCAAAGAGGGTACGGTTGGTCTCATTACATATATGAGAACGGATTCAACACGGATTTCTGAAGTCGCTCAAACAGAGGCGGCTAATTACATCCGCTCAGAATATGGTGAAGATTATTTAAAAGATGAACAAAGAAAAGAGAAAAAGCAATCGAATGCCCAAGATGCACATGAAGGGATTCGACCAACCAGTACTTTAAGGGATCCCAATAGTTTAAAAACATTTTTATCAAGAGACCAACTCCGATTATATAAATTAATCTGGGATCGTTTTTTAGCTAGTCAAATGGCTCAGGCCGTCATGGATACAATGAGCGTAGATTTACAAAATGGTAATGTCCTTTTCCGAGCAAATGGTTCAAAAATTAAGTTTCCTGGTTTCATCAAGCTTTATGTTGAGGGATCAGATGACCAAGTGGATGAAAAAGACAGAATGCTTCCTGACCTTAAAGAAGGGGATGAAGTGTTTAAAAAGGATATCGAGCCAAAGCAGCATTTCACTCAGCCACCGCCAAGGTACACGGAGGCAAGACTTGTTAAGACACTTGAGGAGCTTGGTATTGGTCGCCCGTCTACTTACGCACCAACCCTTGATACGATTCAAAAGCGGGGCTATGTGGCACTCGATAATAAAAGATTTGTTCCAACCGAGCTAGGTGAAATTATCGATGAGTTGATTTTAGAGTTTTTTCCAGATATTCTAGATGTCGAATTTACAGCGAAAATGGAACAGGGCTTAGATAATATCGAAGATGGAAAAGTACCTTGGGTCAATATTATCGATGAGTTTTATCAAGATTTTGAAATTCATTTAAAAAAAGCAGAAGAAGAAATGCAGTCTGTTGAAATCAAAGATGAACCAGCTGGTGAAGACTGTGAGAATTGCGGAAACCCTATGGTTTTTAAAATGGGTCGCTACGGAAAATTTATGGCTTGCAGCAATTTTCCAGATTGCCGAAATACAAAACCGATTGTTAAAGAAATCGGTGTTACCTGCCCTAATTGTAAAGAAGGACAGATCATTGAGCGTAAAAGTAAGAAAAAGCGACTCTTTTACGGTTGCACACAATACCCTGAATGTGAGTTTATCTCTTGGGATAAACCATTACCGAGGGAATGCCCAAAATGTGAAGGGCTGCTTGTTGAAAAGAAATTAAAAAAAGGTGTTCAAGTTCAATGCGTTAATTGCGATTACAAGGAAGAACCGCAAAGTTAAAGTGAGAGTGGGCATAGTCCACTCTTTTCGTTTTTTGCATAAAACTTTTTTCTTTTTCATTCGTATAGTACAATGCAAGATGGACTTAAAAGTGGGAAAAGTATTGATAGGTACGTGCACTACCTTTTATTTACATAAAACCATGGTATCTATTAGGAGGATTCTAAATGAAAGATGTCACAATTAACGTAATCGGTGCGGGATTAGCTGGAAGTGAAGCCGCATGGCAGATTGCGAAGCGTGGAGTAAAAGTTCGCTTATATGAGATGCGACCAGTGAAGCAAACACCTGCACACCATACAGATAAATTTGCAGAATTAGTTTGTAGTAATTCATTACGTGCCAACACACTAACAAATGCAGTAGGGGTGTTAAAGGAAGAAATGCGAAAGCTTGATTCCGTTATTATCGCTGCAGCGGATGCTTGTTCAGTTCCAGCAGGCGGTGCGTTAGCTGTTGATCGCCATGAATTTGCCGCCAAAGTAACAAATTTGGTTAAAAACCATGAAAATGTTACGGTTATTAATGAAGAAGTAACTGAAATTCCAGAGGGAACAACAATCATTGCAACGGGGCCGCTGACAAGTCCAGACCTTTCAGAGCAGCTCAAAGGGCTAACCGGTGAGGATTACCTTTATTTTTATGATGCTGCAGCACCGATACTTGAAAAGGAAAGCATAGACCTAGAGAAAGTTTATTTAAAATCCCGCTATGATAAAGGGGAAGCTGCCTATCTTAATTGTCCAATGACTGAAGAAGAATTTAACCGTTTCTATGAAGCGCTTATATCCGCTGAAACTGTTCCAGTAAAGGAATTTGAAAAGGAAGTCTTTTTCGAAGGGTGCATGCCAATTGAAGTGATGGCGTCACGAGGAAAGAAAACAATGCTTTTCGGTCCGTTAAAACCAGTTGGTTTAGAGGATCCCAAAACAGGAAAACGTCCATTTGCCGTAGTACAACTCCGTCAAGATGATGCCGCTGGCACACTTTTTAATATTGTCGGTTTTCAGACACATTTAAAGTGGGGTGCGCAAAAGGAAGTTATACAATTAATACCGGGGTTAGAAAATGCAGAAATCATTCGATATGGTGTGATGCATCGGAATACATTTATCAATTCTCCTAAGGTACTAAAAGCAACTTACCAATTCCGTAATCGTGAAGATTTATTTTTTGCTGGTCAAATGACTGGAGTTGAAGGATACGTAGAATCTGCTGCTAGCGGTTTAGTTGCTGGTATAAATGCAGCGCGTTTAATACAAGGAATGGAGCCGCTTGAATTTCCAGAGGAGACCGCGATTGGAAGCATGGCCCGATATATTACTACGACGAGCGCTAAAAATTTTCAGCCAATGAATGCTAACTTTGGTTTATTTCCAGAGCTGGCGGTAAGAATTAAAGGAAAGCAGGAAAGGAATTTAGAACACGCAAATAGAGCGTTAGAAACAATTCAGAACTTTGTGAAAGTTTTGTAAAGTTTATTGCAAGGGGATACGAAGTATGTTACGATTTAGTAGCCCTTGCGAGGTGAATATTATGACAAATGTGAATGTTTTTTTTAAGTTAATTATTGAGTATTTACAAATAGAATTTAATTACTCAAAATATACACTTGAACCTAATCAACATGACATCAGTAAAATTTCTTATCTTCATGGTGGAAATAACTCATAAAGTAATGAGGTCAAATATTCCAGTTAACATAGTCAGTTTTCGTAACTTTCATGTAAATGGTAGTTCACCTGTTACATACTTATCTGCGAGGTAATGTGAATAGAAATCACTCCAAAGGGAGGCTCATCTTAATGAACCAATTTCATGCGACAACGATTTTTGCAATCCATCATAATGGTGAATATTCAATGTCAGGTGATGGACAAGTGACATTTGGTAATGCGGTAGTGATGAAGCACACAGCGAGAAAAGTAAGAAAGATATTTAATGGAAAGGTATTAGCAGGTTTTGCAGGTTCTGTTGCAGATGCTTTTACTCTTTTCGAACTGTTCGAGGGGAAATTAGAAGAATTTAACGGTAACCTTCAAAGAGCTGCTGTTGAGCTTGCCAAAGAGTGGCGAAGTGACAAAGTGCTCAGGAAGCTTGAAGCGATGCTAATTGTTATGAATCGTGAATATTTGCTGCTTGTTTCAGGAACAGGAGAAGTAATTGAACCTGACGATGGAATTCTTGCGATTGGATCAGGTGGAAATTATGCATTATCTGCTGGACGTGCTTTAAAGAAATACTCAGGAGACCATTTATCTGCAAAGGAAATAGCAAAAGCTTCTTTAGAAATAGCAGCTGAAATATGTGTCTATACGAACCATAACATTATTGTTGAAGAGCTATAACGGGAAGGAGACTAATTATCATGGGAAAAACAACTAATTTAACCCCTCGTCAAATTGTTGAAAAACTTGATCAATATATTATTGGACAAAAGGATGCTAAGAAAGCGGTTGCTGTTGCCTTAAGAAATCGCTACAGAAGAGGATTGTTAAATGAAAAACTTAGGGATGAAATTATCCCCAAAAATATATTGATGATAGGTCCGACTGGAGTTGGGAAAACGGAAATTGCCAGAAGGATTGCCAAAATTGTGGGTGCCCCTTTTATTAAGGTTGAAGCAACTAAGTTTACTGAAGTAGGCTATGTTGGGCGAGATGTAGAATCCATGGTTAGAGATCTTGCTGAAACCTCTGTTCGTTTAGTAAAAGAGGAACGGATGCAAAGTGTGAAGGAACGTGCAGAAGAGAATGCCAACAGCAGGCTAGTTGATTTACTTGTGCCATCAGCCAAAAAAACTAGTAACTATAAAAACCCGCTTGAAATGTTATTTGGAGGCGGGAATACATCAACTGAACCAGAAACACATCAAGAGGATTATTCGATTACTGAAAAACGAAAAATTGTCAAAGAAAAATTAGCACTTGGTCAACTAGAGGAAGAAATCGTTACGGTTGAAGTAGATGAGCAAGCTCCATCCATGTTTGATATGCTGCAAGGCTCAGGGATTGAACAAATGGGAATGAATATGCAGGATGCCCTAAGCAGCTTTATGCCGAAAAAACGCAAAAAGCGAAAATTGACTGTCCGTGAAGCTCGCAAGGTGCTGACTAGTGAAGAGGCTTCTAAGCTTATTGATATGGATGAAGTAAATTCTGAGGCCGTTTATCGTGCGGAACAAGCAGGTATTATTTTTATCGATGAAATTGATAAAATCGCTAGTAAAAATTCGGGAGGCTCTTCTGCAGATGTATCTAGAGAAGGGGTCCAAAGAGATATTTTGCCTATAGTTGAAGGTTCAACAGTAGTGACCAAATATGGGTCAGTAAAAACCGACCATGTATTATTTATTGCTGCTGGAGCATTTCACATGGCGAAACCTTCCGATTTAATTCCAGAACTTCAAGGGCGTTTCCCAATTCGTGTAGAACTAACAAAGCTAACTGTGGAAGATTTCTTCAGAATCTTAATCGAACCAGATAATGCCCTTATTAAGCAATATCAGGCATTATTGGAAACAGAAGGTATACAAATTGAATTTTCTGACGATGCTATTCGTAGAATTGCCGAAGTTGCATTTGAAGTGAATCAAAATACAGACAATATTGGTGCAAGACGTCTTCATACGATTCTCGAAAAGCTTTTAGAAGACTTATCTTTTGAAGCTCCAGAAATTTCGATGGAGAAGATAACAATTACACCACAGTATGTCGACGATAAACTTGGTGCTATTTCGAAAAATAAAGATTTAAGTCAGTTTATCTTATAAAAATGAACGTCTGATAATCCCATGTATGAAGAAATGTTCATTTTTTAAATACCCCAATAAATGTAGTATTTGAAGATTAATTAATAATTTAATAATGGTTGTAGTTATTAGGAGGAAGAAACAGATGGATTTACTTACAAAAACGAGAAAAATTAATGTTTTATTACAAAAAGCAGCAGGAAAGCCAGTTAACTTTAAGGAAATGTCAGTCACTTTAAGTGAAACGATTGAAGCAAATGTGTATATTGTTAGCCGTCGTGGTAAACTTTTAGGATTCTCTATTCATCAGCAAATTGAAAATGAAAGAATGAAAAAGATGTTTGAGGATCGTCAATTCCCTGAGGAATATACAAATGGTTTATTTAATATTCAAGAAACTTCATCAAATCTTGATATTGAAAGCCAATATACAGCTTTTCCAATAGAAAACAGAGATTTATTTAAAGAAGGTTTAACTACAATTGTTCCAATTATTGGCGGCGGGGAACGCCTTGGCACGTTAATTCTTGCAAGATTACAAGAAAAGTTCCACGATGATGATCTAATCCTTGCGGAATATGGTGCAACTGTTGTAGGTATGGAAATTTTACGAGAAAAGTCTGAAGAAATTGAAGAAGAAGCTAGAAGCAAAGCAGTGGTTCAAATGGCTATTAGTTCATTATCATATAGTGAACTTGAAGCGATTGAACATATCTTTGAAGAATTAAATGGCCGTGAAGGCTTATTGGTTGCTTCGAAAATAGCTGATCGTGTTGGTATTACTCGTTCTGTTATCGTTAATGCACTAAGAAAACTTGAAAGTGCAGGGGTAATTGAATCACGCTCACTAGGGATGAAAGGAACATATATCAAAGTTTTAAATGATAAGTTTCTGATGGAACTCGATAAATTAAGATCAAATTAATCATAACTAATCCCCAGCTAACTGGGGATTTTGTTTTTTTATTAAACTAATGCTTGATTGTTATTATTACATATGCTATATTATTTCATGGTGTTAATACACACGCTCATTGATTTAATCAGATGGTGCTGTTCATAACAGTTTCTGTTTAAAGATGAGGTGAGCGGAGGAAAACAAACCATTAGGAGGAAAAATCATGTCAGTCATTTCTATGAAGCAATTGCTTGAAGCTGGTGTACACTTCGGACACCAAACTCGCCGTTGGAACCCTAAAATGAAGAAATATATCTTCACAGAGCGTAACGGTATCTATATCATTGACCTTCAAAAAACAGTTAAAAAAGTTGAAGAAGCTTATAACTGGGTAAAGGAACTTGCTGGTAACGGCGGAACAGTTCTTTTTGTTGGTACAAAAAAACAAGCTCAAGATTCTGTTAAAGAAGAAGCGGGCCGTTCTGGTATGTATTATGTTAACCAACGTTGGTTAGGTGGTACTTTAACAAACTTTGAAACAATTCAAAAGCGTATTGGCCGCTTAAAAGATATCGAAAGAATGTCTGAAGACGGAACTTTTGAAGTATTACCTAAAAAAGAGGTTGTTCAATTAAAGAAACAACAAGAGCGTCTAGAGAAATTCTTAGGCGGGATCAAAGATATGAAACAACTTCCAGATGCACTTTTCATTATTGACCCTCGTAAAGAGCGTATCGCGGTTGCAGAAGCTAAGAAATTGAACATTCCTATCGTAGGTATTGTTGATACAAACTGTGATCCAGACGAAATCGATGTAGTTATTCCTGCGAATGACGATGCGATTCGTGCGGTTAAGCTTTTAACAGGTAAAATGGCAGATGCTATCCTTGAAGCTAAACAAGGTGAAGAAGTACAAGTTCAGGCTTAATTAAATCAAAAGGTGATAAGAGGGAGACCCTTTATCACCTTTTTTTAAAGAAGGTTTTTATTGGAAAGTTTTAGAATAGCTGTCATTGGCTAAGATATGGATACATAGTAAAATAAAGGAGGAATTTACATTATGGCAATTACTGCTCAAATGGTTAAAGAACTACGTGAAAAAACTGGTGCAGGTATGTTGGATTGTAAAAAAGCACTAACTGAAACTGATGGAGATATGGACAAAGCAATTGATTTCTTACGCGAAAAAGGGATTGCATCTGCTGCTAAGAAGGGTGACCGTATTGCTGCAGAAGGTTTAACTTATGTTGTAACTGAAGGTAACGATGCAGTTATTCTAGAAGTAAACTCTGAAACTGACTTTGTTGCGAAGAATGAAGCGTTCCAAGCTCTTGTAAAAGATCTAGCTGCGCATCTTCTAAAGAACAAGCCTGCAACTGTTGAAGAAGCATCTGCTCAAACGATGGAAAATGGTGCTACTATTGCAGATCATATCAATGCTTCTATTGCTAAGATTGGTGAAAAATTAACACTTCGCCGCTTTTCTGTTACATCAAAAACAGACAATGATGCATTTGGAGCATATATTCATATGGGTGGCCGCATTTCTGTCCTATCAGTACTTGAAGGTACAACAGATGCGGATGCTGCGAAGGATGTTTCAATGCATATTGCTGCACTAAAACCAAAGTATGTATCTCGTGACGAAGTTTCACAAGAAGAAGTTGAGCATGAGCGTCAAGTATTAACACAACAAGCACTTAACGAAGGCAAGCCTGCAAAAATCGTTGAAAAAATGGTTGAAGGCCGTCTTGGAAAATATTTTGAAGATGTTTGTGTACTTGATCAAACTTTCGTTAAAAACCCTGATCAAAAAGTACGTCAGTTTGTTGAATCTAAGGGTGCTACAATCCGTGAGTTCGTCCGTTACGAAGTCGGAGAAGGTATCGAAAAACGTGAAGATAACTTTGCTGAAGAAGTTATGAATCAAATTAAAAAATAATCAAAAACTATTCTCTAGCGTAAAAACAAGGCTATCTTAAAGCTCATTGTTAATTTTGACACATGTTGATTGGAGCGGAAATCAACAGCCAAGTATAACAAAGCCAAAAACAAAATAGTTTTAAGGGAATGTTAATGAAATAGGTTTTTAAATAGGGGACACGGTGTGTTCCCTTTTTTAAAAAGAATTAATTACATAATGGAGGTTTATATGAGCGGTCCTAAGTACAAACGCGTAGTATTAAAGTTGAGCGGAGAAGCACTTGCAGGTGAATCGAGCTTTGGAATTAAACCTTCTGTGATCAAATCGATTGCCATTCAAGTTAAAGAAATAGCAGAGCTTGGTGTAGAAGTTGCTGTCGTTGTCGGTGGCGGTAACATTTGGCGCGGAAAAATTGGCAGTGAAATGGGTATGGACCGGGCAACTGCAGATTATATGGGGATGCTTGCAACGGTTATGAATTCTTTAGCACTGCAAGATAGTTTGGAGCACTTAGGAATTGAATCACGGGTGCAAACCTCTATTGAAATGCGCCAGGTGGCTGAGCCTTATATTCGACGCCGTGCAATTAGGCATTTAGAAAAAAAACGGGTAGTCATTTTTGCGGCGGGTACTGGAAATCCATATTTCTCAACGGATACAACCGCTGCACTTCGAGCAGCGGAAATCGATGCTGAAGTAATCTTAATGGCAAAGAATAATGTCGATGGAGTGTATTCTGCAGACCCTCGATTAGATGCAAATGCTACTAAATATGAAGATTTGTCTTTCTTAGATGTTCTTAAAGAAGGATTAGCAGTTATGGACTCTACTGCCTCCTCCTTATGCATGGACAATGATATTCCATTGATTGTTTTCTCGATTATGGAGCAGGGGAATATTAAACGAGCCGTTATGGGGGAAAAAATAGGAACAATTGTTAGGGGGAAACATTAATGCCAAAACAAGTCATCTCTACCATTAAAGATCGTATGACAAAAGCGATTCAGTCATATTCGCGTGAGCTTGCCAGCATCCGTGCGGGGAGAGCAAGCGCTTCGTTATTGGACAGAATTACAATTGATTATTATGGTGCACCAACACCTGTCAACCAAATGGCTGGAATTTCAACACCTGAAGCTAGGCTTATTGTTATTCAACCATATGATAAATCCACCCTTGGGGATATCGAAAAAGCAATTCTTAAATCTGATTTAGGATTAAATCCTACCAACGACGGTATGGTAATCCGCCTTGCTATTCCACAATTGACTGAGGAGCGCCGCAAGGAGTTAGTAAAATTGGTCAAAAAGGAATCAGAAGAAGCGAAGGTAGCTATCCGTAATATCCGTCGAGATGGTAATGACGAATTAAAGAAGCTAGAGAAGAATGGTGAAATTACTGAGGATAGTCTTCGCGGTCATTCGGAGGATATCCAAAAACTTACCGACGAATATATTAGTAAAGTTGATCAAATTACAAAAGACAAAGAAAAGGAAATTTTGGAAGTTTAATTAATGGCTGTGTTAAAACTAAATGGTGATTTTACAAATTCTGTTGATTGGAGCGCATGGAGCGGAAATCAACAGACAAATTTAACACAGCCTAGTTAATAAATAAGAACCCTCTGTTTTAGGGGGTTTTTCACTATTTTAATACTTAATTTAAGAATTATTGATTGTTCCCGAAAGTTGTCTGAATATAATTCTTAATTCCTACTATTTTACATAAGTTAATTATTAGAGATATCTTTATGCTTTTTTGGTATGATAAAAACATGCTACCCCGAAATGTCCATTACATAACAACACACATGCTTCAATGGAATTGATATATGATTTAATTTTCGGAGGAAATGATTAACTAATTGGAGGAGCAATGTTATGTTTAATAAATTAAGGCTTGGGAAGAACCGAAATAACACTTCCACACTCCGAAATAAAATAGAAGAAATAAAAAAATCGCCTGTTCCTGAGCATGTGGCAATTATTATGGATGGCAACGGACGTTGGGCTAAGAAACGGGCATTACCACGTATTGCTGGTCACCATGAGGGCATGAAGGTTGTTCGGAAAACAACGAAATTAGCAAATGAACTCGGCATTAAAACCTTAACATTGTATGCTTTTTCAACTGAGAATTGGAAAAGGCCAAAAAATGAAGTCGAATATATTATGAGTCTGCCTGATGAATTTTTAGGCACATTTTTACCGGATTTAATTGAGGAAAATGTTCAAGTGAAAATGATGGGCTATAAAAATCAACTTCCAGTACATACACTGCGTGCAATAGAAAAAGCTATAGAAGAAACAAAAAATAATGATGGATTAGTATTAAACTTTGCATTAAATTACGGGAGCAGGGCTGAGATTCTTGATGCTGTGAAGCAAGTCTTAAATGACAGCAAAAGTGGTAAACTGAACGAGACGGAGTTAGACGAAAAAGTCTTTTCTTCCTACTTAATGACTGCTAATTTTACAGACCCAGATCTTTTAATCCGTACTAGTGGTGAAATCCGCTTGAGTAACTTTATGCTTTGGCAGTTGGCTTACTCAGAGTTTTGGTTTACAGAAGTCTTATGGCCAGACTTTAATGAAGAACATTTACTTGAAGCAATTGAAACGTTCCAGAAACGACAGCGTCGGTTTGGTGGCATATAGAACAACAAAGGTGTTGAAAAATTAGATGAAGCAAAGAATCATAACAGGAGTCATTGCAGCTGCACTATTTTTACCAATTGTCTATTATGGTGGATTTCCACTTATAATTTTAACGTACTTTTTAGCGACGATCGGATTGTATGAGTTATTGAAAATGAAAAAACTTCCTATTTTTTCGGTTAATGGTATATTAGCACTTTTATTTCTATGGGTGTTGCTCTTCCCCGGAGAATATCATTCCGTTATAGATTCCTTCTATTATTCAAAAATAGAAATATGCATGGCATTAATTCTTTTGTTATTAACTTACACCGTAATTACCAAAAATCAATTTACATTTGAAGACGTTTCTTTTTCTATCCTATCAGCCATTTATGTAGGTATTGGCTTTTACTTTTTCTTTGAAACGAGGCAGGATGGGGGACTTGTCTATATTTTGTATTCTTTATTTATGATTTGGGCTACTGATTCAGGTGCTTATTTTATTGGAAAAGCTCTTGGTAAAACGAAGCTATGGCCCGAAATTAGCCCGAATAAGACAGTTGAAGGGTCGATTGGCGGAATCGCCTGCGCAGTTGTTGTGGCTGTCATATTTGTACTCCTCTCAAACATTAACGTCGGTCTTTTAACTTTAATGGGAATTACAATCGTCCTTTCCGTTTTTGGACAAATTGGTGACTTAGTTGAATCAGCCTTTAAGCGTCATTTTAATGTCAAAGATTCTGGTACAATCTTGCCAGGTCATGGTGGAATTCTTGATCGATTTGACAGCCTATTATTTGTTTGGCCCTTGTTACATTTTTTTCACCTTTGGTTATAGAGCGCGTGCGCTTCACATTTAGGAGTTGACTTTTTATTGAAAACCATTAGCTTATTGGGTGCAACCGGATCGATAGGAACCCAAACCTTAGATATTATCCGTGAGCATCCATCTGAATTTACATTAGCAGCCTTTTCTGTGGGTAAAAATATCGATTTGGCTCGAAAAATGATTGTTGAATTTCAGCCTGAGCTTGTTTCTGTACAAGACTATCATGACTGTAATACATTAAAAGCAGAATTTCCTAATATTAAATTCACTTTTGGTCAGGAAGGACTAATCGAGACAGCAGTTTATGAAAAAGCCGATATTCTTGTCAACGCAGTTCTTGGAAGTGTGGGGTTAAACCCGACTTTACAAGCAATTGAATGTGGGAAGATAATCGCTATTGCCAATAAAGAAACACTGGTTACTGCAGGTCATTTAGTTATGGATGCGGCTAAAAGAAATAATGTACCACTCCTTCCGGTCGATAGTGAACATTCTGCCATTTTTCAAGCCTTGCAGGGGGAAAAGGAGAAAAACATTGAAAGATTAATTCTAACTGCTTCCGGCGGGAGCTTTCGTGACCTCTCCAGGCAAGAATTGAAAAATGTTACCGTGGAGCAAGCACTAAACCATCCAAATTGGTCGATGGGGGCAAAAATCACAATTGATTCGGCATCAATGATGAACAAAGGTTTAGAAGTAATTGAAGCTCATTGGCTTTTCAATATGCCATATGAAAAAATTGATGTACTGCTTCATAAAGAAAGCATCATCCATTCAATGATTGAGTTTCACGATAGCAGTATCATTGCTCAGCTTGGAACACCAGATATGAGAGTGCCGATTCAATATGCGCTCACCTATCCTGATCGTTTGCCATTGCCTTCATCTAAACGTTTGGATCTGGCAAGGATTGGGAAATTGCATTTCGAGGAAATGGATGCCGCGAGATTCCGCTGTCTTGGTTTTGCTTATGAGGCTGGGAAAAAAGGTGGATCGATGCCAACGGTATTGAATGCAGCGAATGAAGTGGCCGTGGCAGCTTTTCTAGAAGGGAAAATTCGGTTCTTGCAGATTGAAGATTTGATTGAGAAAGCCCTAACCGCCCACCAAATCACGGAACACCCTAGCCTAACTTCAATCCAAGAGATAGACAAAGAAACAAGAGAATATGTTCATTCACTCCTGTAAGAAAAACGGAAGCGCAAGTAAAAGAATCTCTCTTATCCTGAAAAAAAAGGTGGTTTTATTTTGACTACAGTTATTGCCTTTATAGTGATTTTTGGCGCACTCGTATTCTTTCATGAATTAGGTCATTTGATTTTCGCAAAAAGGGCTGGTATTTTATGCCGTGAATTTGCAATTGGTTTTGGCCCAAAAGTATTTTCCCATAAAAGAGCGGAGACAACCTATACCATTCGGTTACTTCCGATTGGTGGATTTGTGCGCATGGCTGGCGAAGACCCGGAAATGATTGAAATAAAGCCTGGTTATCGTATTGGCTTGTTGTTTGATAAGGATGAAAAAGTAAATAAAATCATCTTAAATAATAAAGAGAAGTTTCCTAATTGTCGGATCGTTGAAGTGGAATATGCTGATATCGAAAAGGATTTAGTTATTAAAGGATTTCCTGAAGATGAAGATGAAGTATTAAAAACCTTTATCATTGACCCAAAAGCAGTCATCGTGGAAAATGGAATCGAGTCACAGATTGCTCCAATTGACCGTCAATTCGGATCAAAAACATTAGGACAAAGAACGATGGCTATTTTTGCTGGTCCGATGATGAATTTTGTACTTGCATTCATTTTATTTATTATTATTGCTTTTATACAGGGGGTACCTACGAATGAACCTAAGTTAGGTGAAATAACTCCTGATGGGGCAGCGATGGCTGCTGGTCTTAAAAAAGGTGATCTCATCCAGACGATTAATGGTTCAGAAATTTCGAGTTGGTCTGATGTAGTGGAGGTCATTCGGAAAAATCCAAATGAAAAGCTCGACTTTTCTATTCGCCGTGACAAAAAGGATTTAGATATCACGGTAACCCCAATTGAAAAAACGGTTGAAGGGAAGAAAATTGGGCTTATTGGTGTTTATAGTCCTGTTGAAAAGTCTCCTATTCAAGCAATTAAGGCAGGTTTCACAGAAACCTATTTTTGGACGAAACAGATTTTTGTAATGGTTGGTAAATTAGTCACTGGCCAATTTTCAATTGATGCACTTTCTGGTCCTGTTGGTATTTACCAAGCAACAGATTCTGTAGCTAAATCGGGTATTTATTATTTAATGAAATGGGCAGGGATTTTAAGCATTAACTTAGGTATTATGAACTTATTACCTATTCCCGCTCTTGACGGTGGAAGATTAATGTTTTTTGCTGTCGAAGCTGTTAGAGGCAAGCCGATAGACCGTCAAAAGGAAGGTATGGTTCATTTTATAGGATTCGCCCTCTTAATGCTGCTCATGCTAGTTGTAACTTGGAATGACATTCAAAGGTTTTTCTTGTAGTATGTAATCTTTAATTTATTTTGGGGGCCGTTAATACGGCCCCTATTCTTATTTTTAAAGAAAACTATTTGACTAAAATGGAGAAATTTTTCTGTCGAATAAAGCCGAATCATTTTGAGTCATATGATATAATTACTTTTTGACGAGATAAAAAAAGCGATATTTAATAGATGGGAGAGAGAACGATGAGCGAACATGCCCTAGGCAAAAAAGAGCGATTCCAACTCTTGCTCCAGCAGCTGCAATTGATTGAGGATGCTGTTGTAGTGCATTTCAACAATGCGCAAATTGAAAGGTTATTAGTTGAAAAAAAAGCTAGAAAGTGGCATTTTCAATTTTTATTTGAAAATATACTTCCCTATAATGTTTATGTAATGTTTACGTCACAGCTTGAACGGACATTTTCAAACATTGCAACGATTTCCTTCCATATAAATGTAACAAATCAAATTATTTCACCGGAATTATTACGAGATTATTGGAGTTATAGCATTCAGCAAATTGATGGAATTGCTCCGCCGCTTTTAAAACTATTACATGAACAACTTCCCGAAGTGAACGGTAATAAGCTTACAATTTCAGTTCGTAATGATACTGAGGGACAAGCACTAAAGCGGAAATATGGCGAGACGATCGCTAAAATCTACCAATCATTTGGATTTCCCAATTTATCGATTGAGACAGTAATAAAAAGTAACGAGAAAAATGAAGAATATCAACAATTTCTTCTTGCAAAGCAAAAGGAAGATCAAGAACGCGGACTTCAAGCAATGGTTGAATTGCAGAGAAAAGAAGCTGAAAAGGATCAGGCATCTGGTGATCTTCCATCTGGACCGCTTACTATTGGTCTTACCATTAAGGATAATAATGACTTCCGAAGTCTGATTGATATTGTTGATGAAGAAAGACGAATAGCTGTAGAAGGGTTTATTTTTGATGCGGAAATACGTGAACTCAGGAGCGGCCGTTCCCTGCTGACCTTCAAAATAACTGATTACACAAGCTCTATTATGGTAAAAATGTTTTCACGCGATAAAGAGGATGCGGCCCTGTTCCAGCTTGTCAAAAAAGGAATGTGGGTAAAAGTTCGAGGCAGCATTCAGAATGATACCTTTGTTCGTGACCTCGTGATGATTGGAAATGATATTAATGAAATTAAGCCTGTTGGCCGAAAGGATACTGCACCCGAAGATCAGAAACGTGTAGAACTCCATCTTCATACACCAATGAGTCAAATGGATGCAGTCACACCTGTTAGCGCACTGATTGCACAGGCGAAAAAATGGGGACATAAAGCAATTGCAGTAACCGATCACGCGGTTGCACAATCATTCCCTGAAGCGTATGGTGCTGGGAAGAAAAATGATATTAAAATTCTCTTTGGGGTGGAAGTAAATTTAGTGGATGATGGGGTGCCAATTGCCTATAATGACGCACATCGTCAACTAGCTGAGGATACCTATGTTGTATTTGACGTTGAAACTACGGGACTATCAGCGGTGTACAATACAATTATTGAGCTTGCTGCTGTGAAAATACATGACGGTGAAATCATTGACCGCTTCGAATCTTTTGCCAATCCTCATCACCGTTTATCGGCAACAACGATCAATCTCACTGGAATTACCGATGATATGGTCCAAACCGCCCCAGAAATTGAGGAAGTTCTTCGGAATTTTAGTGATTGGGCTGGTGATGCTGTTCTTGTAGCCCATAATGCTTCCTTTGATATGGGTTTCCTCAATGTCGGATATAGAAAAATAGGCTTTGAAAAGGCTAAGAATCCTGTTATTGATACACTTGAACTTGGACGATTTCTCTATCCAGAGATGAAAAACCATCGTTTAAATACACTAACTAAGAAGTTTGATATTGAATTAACCCAACATCACCGCGCCATTTATGATGCAGAGGCAACCGGTTATCTACTTTTGAAAATGTTAAAGGATTCCCTCGAAAAAGGAATTGAATACCATGACCAGTTTAATGATAATATGGGGAAAGGAAATGCCTACCAACGGGCACGTCCTTATCACTGTACACTTTTAGCCCAAACACAAGCGGGATTAAAAAACCTTTTTAAACTCGTATCTATATCACACCTTGAATATTTTTATCGAGTTCCTAGATTACCAAGATCTGTTTTGCAAAAATACAGGGAAGGGATTTTAGTTGGCTCCGGTTGTAATAAAGGTGAGGTATTTGAAGGGATGATGCAAAAATCCCCAGAGGAAGTGGAAAGCGCTGCCCGTTTTTATGATTATCTTGAAGTCATGCCGAAAGAAGTAAATGCACCGTTGATTGAAATGGAATTGGTTAGCGATGAAAAAGCAATGGAAGATATTATTGCGAAAATCATTACGCTTGGTGATAAATTAGGATTGCCAGTTGTTGCAACTGGAAATGTCCATTACCTTAATGAAAATGATAAAATTTATCGAAAAATATTAATTAATTCCCAGGGTGGAGCTAACCCGCTAAATCGCCATGAACTTCCCGATGTTCACTTTAGGACAACTAATGAAATGCTTGATGCTTTTTCATTTTTAGGAATAGAGAAGGCAAAAGAAATTGTTGTAACTAACACGAATAAAATTGCGGATATGATTGAAGTCATTAAACCAATTAAAGACGATTTGTATACACCGAAAATTGAAGGCGCCGATGAAGAAATGCGTGAAATGAGTTATGCAATGGCGCGGAGAATTTACGGTGACAACTTGCCGGAAATAGTGGAAGCCAGGTTAGAAAAGGAATTGAAAAGTATTATTGGGCATGGCTTTGCCGTAATTTATTTGATTTCTCATAAGCTTGTTAAAAAGTCCTTGGATGATGGTTACCTTGTAGGCTCAAGGGGATCTGTGGGTTCATCACTTGTAGCTACAATGACAGAAATTACCGAGGTAAATCCACTACCACCTCATTATGTGTGTCCAACCTGTAAGCATTCAGAGTTTTTTAATGATGGTTCTGTCGGTTCAGGCTTTGATTTACCTGATAAGGATTGTCCGCAATGTGGTGGAAAATACCATAAGGATGGGCACGATATTCCGTTCGAAACGTTCCTTGGCTTTAAAGGGGACAAAGTTCCTGATATCGATTTAAACTTCTCTGGTGAATATCAGCCGCGGGCCCATAATTATACAAAGGTCCTGTTTGGTGAGGATAATGTATTCCGCGCTGGGACGATTGGTACAGTCGCAGACAAGACTGCTTTTGGATATGTTAAAGCATATCAACAGGATAACAATCTACAACTGCGTGGTGCCGAAGTAGAACGCCTTGCTTCAGGCTGTACTGGTGTTAAAAGAACAACGGGTCAACATCCAGGTGGTATTATTGTTATACCTGATTACATGGATGTTTATGATTTTTCACCGATTCAATTCCCGGCAGATGATAGAAATTCAGAATGGAAGACAACACATTTCGATTTCCATTCCATCCATGATAATGTCCTAAAGCTAGATATCCTCGGACATGATGACCCGACCGTGATTAGGATGCTTCAGGACTTGAGCGGAATGGATCCGAAAACAATCCCTACAGATGATCCTGAAGTCATGAAAATTTTCAGCGGGACCGAGTCATTAGGCGTAACAGAAAAGCAGATCATGTGTAAAACTGGAACGCTTGGTATTCCAGAGTTTGGAACTCGATTCGTTCGGCAAATGCTTGAGGATACGAAACCAACAACGTTCTCTGAACTTGTTCAAATATCGGGGCTATCACATGGTACCGATGTATGGCTTGGGAATGCCCAAGAATTAATCCATAATCAAACATGTAATCTTAGTGAAGTTATTGGCTGTCGTGATGATATCATGGTCTACCTAATTTATCAGGGACTGGACCCATCCTTTGCTTTTAAAATTATGGAATCAGTTCGTAAGGGTAAAGGCTTAAGTGAAGAAATGGAAGCAGAGATGCGGAAAAACGAAGTTCCAGAATGGTATATCGACTCTTGTAAGAAGATTAAATACATGTTCCCAAAGGCCCATGCTGCTGCATATGTACTTATGGCAGTTAGAATTGCATATTTCAAGGTACATCTGCCGCTCCTTTATTACGCCGCTTATTTTACTGTCCGCGCGGAAGACTTTGACATTGAAGCAATGTCGCGCGGTTCAGAATCGATACGTGCAAAAATAGAAGAAATAAATGCAAAAGGCCTAGAAGCATCTAACAAAGAAAAAAACTTATTAACGGTTTTGGAACTAGCACTTGAAATGACTGAAAGGGGCTTTGTTTTCCAGAACTACGATTTATATAAATCTTCATCATCCGAATTCATCATTGAAGGCAATACCTTAATACCGCCGTTTAATTCGATTCCAGGCTTAGGAACGAATGCGGCCTATAATATTGTCAAGGCAAGGGAATCAGGAGAATTTTTATCCAAAGAAGATTTACAGCAACGAGGAAAGGTATCTAAGACTATCCTTGAATATTTAGACAAACAAGGGTGCCTATCATCCCTTCCAGAGCAAAACCAGCTTTCACTGTTTTAACTTGGATTATCATCTAGCTCCAGCGCCTAGGAGCTCGAGTCATAAGCCAATCGCTTCGGAAGGCAAAAAGCGCCTTCTGTCAGCGCTTGTCTTATGCTTTTTGCCCCTGGTCAAGGCGCTTCCGCTTTAGGGCGCTATTTGCATTAAAATGTTGGTTATGGTATAGTTTTATTGGAAATACTAAGAAATACTCTCGTGATCAAGAGTGGGGAAACCCGCTCTTTCGTTTTTGTATAAATCTTTTTTTCTTAGTAACTTGATAAAACTTTCCGTGAACTACATACAATATGGGTGAAATTTTCGGAAAAGGAGGTAAAGCATGAGCAAGGTAACGGAAGTTGTAGAAGAGCTGGCTACGCCTATTTTTCAAGAACTTGGTTTGGAATTAGTGGAAATTGAGTATGTGAAGGAAGGGAAAAGCTGGTTTCTTCGCGTATATATCGATAAAGACAACGGTGTTGATATTGAGGATTGCGGACTCGTTAGCGAAAAACTCAGCGAAAAACTCGATGAGCTTGATCCGATTCCCCATAACTATTTTCTTGAAGTTTCTTCACCTGGAGCTGAGCGTCCATTGAAAAAAGATAAAGATTTCCAAAAGGCAATGGGTAAAAATGTCTTTATCAAAACTTATGAACCGATCGATGGGGAGAAAAGCTTCGAAGGAACATTATTAGAATTTGATGGTCAACATTTAAAAATCGAAATGAAGATTAAAACCCGGAAGAAGACTATTGAAATTCCCTATGAAAAAGTTGCCAACGCACGATTAGCTGTTACTTTTTCGTAATGAAATAATAGATATAGGATAGGGGGATACACAAAGATGAGCAGCGAATTATTAGATGCTCTTATAATACTGGAAAGAGAAAAAGGTATTTCCAGAGATGTTTTAATTGATGCGATCGAAGCAGCTCTTGTTTCGGCATATCGCCGAAATTTTAATCAAGCCCAGAATGTGCGGATTGATTTAAATTTACAGACTGGATCTATGCGCGTTTTTGCTAGAAAAGAAGTGGTCGATCAAGTATTTGACCCTCGTCTCGAAATTTCCTTAGAGGATGCGAGACAAATCACACCAAATTACCAAGTTGAAGATATTGTCGAAATGGAAGTTACACCCAAGGACTTTGGGCGGATTGCAGCTCAAACTGCCAAGCAAGTGGTTACTCAGCGTGTAAGAGAAGCAGAACGCGGAATTATTTATTCGGAATTTATCGACCGTGAAGAAGATATTATGACTGGTATTGTTCAAAGACTCGATTCTAAATTTATTTATGTAAGTCTTGGGAAAATAGAGGCATTATTACCTGTAAATGAGCAAATGCCTAATGAACGTTATAAGCCTCATGATCGAATTAAAGTATTTATTACAAAAGTTGAAAAGACCACCAAGGGGCCGCAAATATTCGTATCTCGGACACATCCTGGTCTCTTAAAACGTTTGTTTGAAATTGAAGTTCCTGAAATTTATGACGGAACCGTAGAAATTAAGTCAGTTGCCCGTGAGGCAGGGGATCGCTCGAAGATTTCTGTCCACTCGGACAATAATGAAGTAGATCCAGTTGGGTCTTGTGTTGGACCTAAAGGTGCAAGGGTTCAAGCGGTTGTTAATGAATTAAAGGGTGAAAAAATTGATATTGTTAAGTGGTCAGCCGACCCAGTAGTATTTGTTGCAAATTCACTTAGTCCTTCAAAAGTTTTAGATGTTATGGTTAACGAGAATGAAAAAGCAACAACAGTTGTTGTTCCTGATTATCAGCTTTCATTAGCAATCGGGAAACGAGGACAAAATGCCCGCCTAGCAGCAAAACTAACTGGCTGGAAAATTGATATTAAATCAGAAACTGAAGCACGTGAAATTGGAATTTATCCACGTGAAGAAACCATTAGGCTTTTTGATGATCAAGTTGATACTGATTTCGATTATGAAGAAGAGTTGGACTAAAAAGTGAGGTGAATGATGAATGAACAATCAGAAAAAAGTTCCTATGCGCAAGTGTGTTGCAACCGGTGATATGAAACCGAAAAAAGAACTTGTTCGCATCGTTCGCTCAAAAGAAGGGGAGGTATCCATCGACCTGACGGGGAAGAAATCCGGAAGGGGTGCCTACCTTTCAAGGGACAAGGAAGCTGTCTTACTTGCCAAGAAAAAAAATACCCTATCTAATCACTTACAGGTTTCTATAAATGATTCGTTATACGAAGAGCTACTTGAGCTTATAGAGAAGGAGAATTGACAATCCAAATGAAACAAAATCAATGGATGTCATTGCTTGGCTTGGCCAATCGAGCACGCAAAATCATATCAGGTGAGGAGCTTACCGTGAAGCAGATTCAAAGCGGAAAGGCGCATCTCATTTTATTATCCGCAGATGCTTCTGCAAATACGACAAAAAAGATTACTGATAAGTGTAATTCGTATGAGGTTCCATATAAAATTGTGGAAAATCGTCATCTTCTTGGTCAAGCAATTGGCAAGGAAGCCCGCGTTGTTGTAGCTGTTCTGGATGATGGATTTGCCAAAAAAATGGTAACGTTGCTCGATTAAATCTAGCGGGGGTGAAAAGATGAGTAAAATACGTGTATATGAGTATGCAAAAAAGCACAACATTTCAAGTAAAGAAATCATCACAAAACTAAAAGAAATGAATATAGAGGTCTCGAATCATATGGCAACAATAGAAGACGCAGAAGTTAAAAAGCTTGACGAAACATTCAGTAAAAAGGATAACAAGGCGCCACAGCAAAACACAGAGAATAAACAAAATGGACAGCAGCAACAACGAACAAACTCTCGTCCAACTCAAGCGCAGCGTCAAAACCAAAGACCTGCACAGTCAACGCAAAGGCCGCAAGTTCAGACGAAAACTCCTAAAGCATTTGAAGAAGCTGCTGATAAAAATGCCGCTCCTAGCAAGGTAAAAGTTGTTTCTCCTCCAAAAACGGTCGAAGGCAAAAAGCAAAACCAAGAATATCAATCGAAAGAAAATAAGGTTTTCAACAATGCTGATAAAGCTAAAGCCAAGCCTTACAATAATAATCAAAATCGTAATAATAATAATAATAAAAATAAGAAAAAGGCTCATACACCAGTTCAACAAGCTCAGCCACAGAAGAGAAAAGAGAAGGAGCTTCCAGCGAAAATTACTTTCAGTGAATCTCTAACTGTGGGCGAATTTGCAAAGAAGATTTACCGTGAGCCTTCAGAGATTATTAAAAAGCTCTTTTTACTAGGTGTCATGGCCACAATTAATCAAGTCTTAGATAAAGATGCGATTGAATTGATTGCAAGCGAATATGGGGTTGAAGTGGAAGAAGAAATTAAAGTTGATACAACAGATCTTGAAGTATACTTTACTGAAGATTCAGAGGATTCTCAAGTGGAAAGACCTTCTGTTGTAACAATAATGGGTCACGTTGACCACGGTAAAACAACCTTGCTAGATTCTATCCGTAACACAAAGGTTACAGAAGGTGAAGCGGGGGGAATTACCCAGCATATTGGTGCCTATCAAGTGGTTGAAAACGGGAAAAAGATTACCTTCCTTGATACACCAGGACACGCTGCCTTTACGACAATGCGTGCACGTGGCGCTAAAATAACTGATATTACCATCCTAGTCGTAGCTGCAGATGATGGTGTTATGCCGCAAACTGTTGAAGCGATTAACCATGCAAAAGCTGCCGAGGTTCCAATTATTGTAGCAGTTAATAAAATGGATAAAGAAGCTGCAAATGCTGACCGTGTAATGCAAGAATTGACTGAACATGGATTAGTATCAGAAGCATGGGGTGGAGATACTATCTTTGTACCACTTTCTGCAAAAACGGGTGAAGGCATTGACACCCTTCTAGAAATGATATTACTCGTTAGTGAAGTAGAAGAATATAAAGCGAATCCAAATCGGAAAGCCGTTGGTACTGTTATCGAAGCACAATTAGATAAAGGTCGTGGATCCGTTGCAACCTTACTAGTCCAAAACGGTACTCTAAAAATTGGTGATCCAATTGTTGTTGGTCATACCTTTGGTCGTGTCCGTGCAATGGTGAATGACAAAGGACGCCGTGTCAAAGAGGCAGGTCCGTCAACTCCTGTTGAAATAACTGGACTTAATGATGTGCCGCAAGCTGGAGATCGTTTCGTTGTGTTTGAAGACGAAAAAACCGCACGTCAAGTTGGAGAATCACGAGCTCAAACAGCACTGGTAGCCCAACGTGGTGAAAAATCCATTGTTAGTCTAGAAACACTTTTTGATCAATTAAAGCAAGGTGAAATGAAGGATTTAAACATCATCCTTAAAGCGGACGTTCAAGGGTCTGCTGAAGCCGTTGCCGCTTCCCTTCAAAAAATTGATGTTGAAGGTGTCAACATCAAAATTATTCATAGCGGTGCTGGAGCGATTAATGAGTCGGATATTAGTCTTGCTGCAGCGTCTAATGCCATCGTCATCGGTTTTAACGTTCGCCCTGATGTAAATGCGAAACGTGCAGCAGAAGCGGAGAAAGTTGACGTCCGTCTTCACCGTATAATTTATAAAGTAATTGAAGAGATTGAAGCAGCAATGAAAGGTATGCTTGATCCTGAATTCCAAGAAAAAATAATTGGTCAAGCAGAAATCCGTCAAACCTTTAAAGTTTCAAAGGTAGGAACAATTGCTGGTTCATATGTAACGGATGGTAAAATTACCCGCGACAGCGGTATTCGTTTAATTCGTAACGGTGTTGTCACTTTTGAAGGTAATATTGATGCGTTAAAGCGATTTAAAGATGATGTAAAAGAAGTTGCCCAAGGTTACGAATGTGGTATTACAATTAAAAACTTTAATGATGTTAAAGAAGGAGACATCATTGAAGCATACGTAATGGAAGAAATTGAACGTAAATGATCATCGGTGTGGCCGAATGTGAATGTATGATCTATGATGCTCATTCTTTAAAAGAGAAACGGGCTGTCCTTCAACGAATCCTTACACGCTTAAAACAGAAATTTAATGTTTCTGTATCAGAAGTTGGCTTTCAGGATATGTGGCAACGAACGAAAATTGCCATAGTTGTCGTAACTTCCACGCGTGTATCGACGGAACATGAGTTGCAAAATGCTTTGAAATTAATCGACTCATTTCCAGAAATAGAGAGAACGATCACCGAGATTGAATGGCTTTAAGTTAAGAGGTGAATGTGATGAGCCACAGAGCAAATCGTGTTGGAGAACAAATGAAAAAAGAACTAGGTGACATCATCGGTCGCAAAATCAAAGATCCACGTATTGGTTTTGTGACGGTTACCGACGTTGAAGTAACAGGAGATTTACAACAGGCGAAAGTGTATATTTCCGTATTAGGTGATGAAGAGCAAAGGGAAAATACCTTAAAAGGGCTAGCCAAAGCAAAAGGTTTTATTCGGACCGAAATTGGCCACCGTATTCGCCTTCGTAAAACACCTGAAATCATCTTTGAATGGGATGAATCTATCGATTACGGGAATCGAATTGATACACTTCTTCATCAACTGCATAAGGATGAAAAGCCTTTAGAAAAAAGTGAAGAAGAATAATTGGATAGACATTGTCTATCCTTTTTTTTCGATAATTTTTTGATTGGAGGATTTTAATTGGAAGGAATATTACCGTTATATAAGCCTGCGGGTTTGACATCCCATGATTGTGTGTTTAGATTGCGGAAGATTTTAAAAACAAAAAAGGTAGGCCATACGGGTACTCTTGATCCAGACGTAACAGGAGTGCTTCCAATTTGTATAGGGAAAGCAACTAAAGTTGCTGAATACATAACCGATGCTGGTAAATCGTATGAGGGAGAAGTAACAATTGGTTTTTCGACTACTACTGAAGATGCTTCTGGTGAAATTGTGGAGCAGAAACCAGTGGATCGGACCATTCGACGAGAAGAGATTCTCCAAGTTTTTCATTCAATAACCGGTGAAATTGAACAAACACCGCCTATGTTTTCGGCAGTAAAAGTGGGAGGGGTTCGTCTTTATGAATATGCACGGAAGGGTATAGAAGTCGAACGTCCCACTAGAAAGGTAACGATTTATTCCATCGAATTATTAGATGACTGTGATGAATTTATCGGTGAAACTGTTCAGTTTAGGTTTAAGGTAAGTTGCAGTAAAGGGACGTACATCCGGACTTTAGCGGTAATGATTGGTGAAATTCTGGGCTTCCCTGCACATATGTCCTTTTTACAAAGAGTTCAATCTGCTGCTTTTTCATTGGAGGATTGTTTGACGTTTGATGAAATTGAAAAACATATGGAGGCTGGGACAATTTCAAGTGTATTAAGGCCTTTAGAAACAGCACTTTCTCATTTGCCGAAATTACTAATTAATGATAAAGTAGCAGAGAAAGTGAAAAATGGCGCATTATTACAAATGCCAGAGCATTTAAAAACTAGTAACGGACCGATTGTCACTGAAACTGCTGATGGACTAGCTCTTGCTATTTATTCAAAACATCCAAGCAAGCCAGACCTCTTTAAACCAGTTAAAGTGTTACGTAATGATTTAGAAGAAAAAGGTACGGTATAGAAAAGGTGAGTTTCATTGGAAGTAATTAAGCTTAGATTTCCATACGATATAACAAATGTTGAATTTCCGCCCCTAGCAATGGCTATGGGCTACTTTGATGGAGTGCACCGTGGCCATCAACAGGTAATTCTTGAGGCAAAAAAGCATGCTGAAGAAAAAAGAATTTGCAGTGCGGTCATGACATTTGACCCCCATCCTTCGGTAGTATTAGGAAAAACGGAACAGCAGATACAGTATATTACTCCATTATCTGAAAAAATAAAAATTATCGAAGAACTTGGTATTGATTATTTATTTATCATTAACTTTACTACTGAATTTGCCAATTTGCTTCCACAGGAATTCATTGATCAATATGTTATTCGACTAAACGTAATGCACGTAGTTGCTGGTTTTGATTTTACCTATGGGCGTATGGGGAAGGGGACGATGGAAACGTTGCCCTTCCATTCAAGAGATCAATTTTCTTATTCGGTCGTTCCAAAGTTTACTCAAGGTGATCAAAAGGTTAGTTCAACTAGAATTAGAACCTTGCTTAAAGAAGGAAAAACAGACGCGCTTTTATCACTTCTTGGACGATTTTATACAACATCGGGCATAGTCATTCATGGTGATAAACGAGGCAGGACGATTGGCTTTCCAACGGCGAATGTTGACTTAAATGACGATTACATGATCCCGCCGACCGGTGTATATGCAGTAAGAATGAAAGTTGAAACCCAATGGTACAATGGAGTCTGTAATATTGGTTATAAACCCACCTTTAATAAGGAAGCCTTACACCCTTCTGTTGAAGTTCATTTATTTGACTTTAATAAAGATATCTATGGTGAAGAAGTGGTCATCGAGTGGCATCTTCCCTTACGTAAGGAACAAAAATTTTCAGGGATTGAAGAGCTCGTTGCACAAATTGAAAGAGATAAGCAAAATTCACTATATTATTTTAAAAAACAAGACAATCTTCCACATTCTCACTTATAAAAGGCGTTTTTCCTACAATAAACTTCGTTATAGCCTTGCTTTTTGATGTGAAAAGTTGTATCCTTATTAACGTATTAAAAATAACCTCTACTTGGCAAGACGAATCACCAACGCTTGCTCGGTACCAGGGGATTTGTAAAATTTAGGAGGTGAATCCGGATGGCAATCACTCAAGAACGTAAAAATGAACTTATCAATGAGTTTAAAACTCATGAAAGCGACACTGGATCTGCAGAAGTTCAAATCGCTGTCCTTACAGAATCAATCAACAATTTGAATGAGCACTTACGTACTCATAAAAAAGATCACCACTCACGTCGCGGTCTTTTGAAAATGGTTGGTAAACGTCGTAATCTTTTAACATTCCTACGTAACAAAGATGTTCAACGTTACCGTGTGTTAATTAATAAGCTTGGTCTACGTCGTTAGTTTACAGAAGCGGGATTATTCCCGCTTTTTTATTAGCTTTAAAAAGAGGAAAAGAAAATAAAGAATTTTTTATACATATTTTTAAGTCATGACTTTTTTGTGCATACTATTAAGGTGATTTCGCATTTAAACAATAGCTTTCTAAGCTTTTTAATAATAGTTAGATTTAGAATGATGAGTACAGCGGAAGTGAAAACTTTCGCATCATCCTCCTAAGTGATTTAGATAGAGAGGGGTAAAAATATGGAACAATTGAAACATGAATATTCCATGGTTTGGGCAGGCCGTAAATTAACTGTCGAAATTGGACAATTAGCAAAGCAAGCAAACGGTGCAGTCTTGGTACGCTATGGAGATACAGCAGTATTGAGTACGGCAACAGCCTCAAAGGAACCAAAAAACTTAGACTTTTTTCCATTAACAGTTAACTATGAGGAACGTTTATATGCTGTCGGAAAAATCCCAGGTGGCTTTATTAAACGCGAGGGTCGTCCGAGTGAAAAGGCAATTTTGGCAAGCAGACTAATTGACAGACCGATTCGTCCGCTATTTGCTGATGGCTTTCGTAATGATGTACAAGTTATTAGTATTGTCATGAGTGTGGATCAGGATTGTTCTACCGAAATGGCTGCAATGTTCGGATCTTCGTTAGCACTTAGTACATCAGATATTCCTTTTGAAGGACCGATTGCTGGTGTTATCGTAGGACGGGTTAACAATGAATTTGTTATTAACCCAACTGTAGAACAAGCTGAAAAAAGTGATATCCATTTAACTGTTGCAGGTACTAAAGATGCAATCAACATGGTAGAAGCAGGTGCGTTAGAGGTTCCTGAAGAAACTATGCTAGAAGCAATTATGTATGGCCATGATGAGATTAAACGGTTAATTGAGTTCCAAGAGAAAATTGTCGTTGAAATTGGCAAGCCAAAAAGAGAAATCAATCTTTACGAAATAGATAAGGAACTTGAGGCAGAAGTAAGGGAAATATGCGAATCTGATATGGTAAAAGCCATTCAGGTCCAAGAAAAGCATGCCCGTGAAGATGCCATTAAAGAAGTCAAAAACCAAGTGATTGCCAAATTTGTGGAACAAGAAGCTACAGATGAAGATATGAAGCAAGTAAAGCAAATATTGGACAAGATTGTAAAAGGTGAGGTTCGCCGCTTAATAACAGTGGAGAAGATTCGTCCTGATGGCCGAAAAATTGATGAAATCCGTCCGCTTTCTTCACAAATAAGTATTTTACCACGTACCCACGGTTCTGGACTTTTTACCCGTGGACAAACTCAAGCCCTAAGCATTTGTACTCTCGGCGCAATGGGTGATGTACAAATTCTTGATGGTCTTGGAATTGAGGAAGAAAAGCGCTTTATGCATCATTATAACTTCCCTCAATTCAGTGTTGGTGAAACTGGCCCAATCAGAGGACCAGGTCGTCGTGAAATTGGTCACGGTGCCCTTGGTGAACGTGCCCTTGAACCGATTATTCCATCTGAAAAGGATTTCCCATATACCATACGACTTGTATCTGAGGTACTTGAATCTAATGGTTCCACTTCGCAGGCAAGTATTTGTGCTAGTACATTAGCGATGATGGATGCAGGTGTTCCGATTAAGGCTCCTGTAGCAGGAATTGCAATGGGACTTGTAAAATCTGGAGAACATTATACTGTTTTGTCTGATATTCAAGGAATGGAAGACCATCTTGGGGATATGGATTTTAAAGTAGCAGGTACTGCTAAAGGGGTTACTGCACTTCAAATGGATATTAAGATTGAAGGTCTTTCTCGTGAAATATTAGAAGAAGCCCTCCAGCAGGCAAAGGTTGGCCGAATGCACATCTTAGATTCAATGCTTGCTACCATTACGGAACCAAAATCAGAACTTTCACAGTTTGCACCTAAGATTTTAACCATGTCAATTAACCCAGATAAGATCAGGGACGTTATCGGACCGAGCGGTAAACAAATCAATAAGATTATTGAGGAAACTGGCGTTAAGATTGATATCGAGCAGGATGGTACCGTATTTATTGCCTCTACAAATCAAGAAATGAACCAAAAGGCAAAGAAAATCATCGAAGATATTGTTCGTGAAGTTCAAGTAGGCGAAATGTATCTTGGTAAGGTAAAACGAATTGAAAAATTTGGAGCCTTCGTGGAAATCTTTGCAGGTAAAGATGGTCTCGTTCATGTATCTGAACTTGCCGAAGAACGTGTAGGTAAAGTGGAGGATGTTGTTAAGATCGGGGACGAACTTCTAGTGAAAGTAACCGAAATTGATAAACAGGGCCGTGTAAACCTTTCACGTAAAGCTATTTTAAAGGAACAGCGTGAAAAGGCTGAAAATCAATAACAAGAGACTCGGGACATTTAATCTGAGACGATAAGGAAGTCAGGGGACAACCCCTGGCTTTTTCCGTGTATGATCGTTTTAATAATTCTCTCTATATTCTTTAGAATCAGCGGCTAACAGTATCCTGAAGTTCTACCTTGTCCCTCTTATACATAATCTGTATGGAAAGGGGGAAAGTTAATTGAAAAAGGTATTTATCCTCATTGGTATTTGTTTAGCAGTTTGGATCGCCGTGGGTAATCCTTTTATAAAAAAGGAATCAGCCCTGCCAACAGCAAAAGTGTCAGACCCTCTTTATCAAAGTATTGTTAAAAATGCCCCTACATATGAAATACCGCCTATAGATGCGACTATTGATAAGGTCTGGAAGGCAATTCCGGGCTATAATGGGCGAGAGGTTAACATTGCAGCTTCCTATAAGCATATGAAAGACAAAGGTGTTTTTAATGAAAAGAACCTTGTTTTTACCCAGAAAAAGCCAAAGATTCACCTCGAAGATTTGCCGCCAGCTCCAATTTATAAAGGTAACCCTAATAAACCAATGGTAACGTTTATTATTAATGTAGCGTGGGGGAATGAATATTTATCGGAGATGCTTGCTACTCTTAAAAGACATAATATAAAGGTTAGTTTTTTTTTAGAAGGAAATTGGGTCAAAAAAAATCCCGATCTTGCTAAAATGATTGTCAGTTCTGGTCATGAAGTGGGGAATCATTCCTATTCTCATCCTGATATGAAACAATTGACGGCTGGAAAAGCAAGGGAACAAATGGTGAAAACGAATGTAATTATAGAAGCAGCTACAGGGGAGAAATGTGTTTGGTTTGCTCCGCCTAGTGGCAGTTTTCGGGATGAGACAATAAAAGTTGCCAACGAATTAAAAATGATGACGGTTATGTGGACCGTTGATACGGTTGACTGGAGAAAACCATCACCAGATGTACTTATAAATCGTGTAATGACAAAAATTAATAATGGCTCAATGGTCCTTATGCATCCAACAGAAGCAACTGCGAAATCGCTCGATCGCTTAATCACGCAGATCAAACAAAAAAACCTTGAAATTGGAACAGTTTCTGAGTTAATGAGCGAAGAAAGAGTTGAGTAATAATCACAGTAAGATATACTGAAAATTGGAGAAAAAACATTTTACTAAGTATAATGATAGATGGAGTAAAAGCAGCTTCTGTATATAGACTGGAGGAAGTCGATGATTAATAAATATACTTGCCAAAATGGAGTTAGAATTGTTTTAGAAAATATCCCTACTGTTCGTTCAGTTGCAATAGGCGTATGGATTGGTACGGGTTCAAGAGATGAGAACCCACAAAACAATGGTGTTTCGCATTTTCTGGAACATATGTTCTTTAAAGGTACTACCACAAGGTCTGCTAAGGAAATTGCCGAATCCTTTGATAGTATTGGCGGACAGGTGAATGCGTTTACTTCAAAGGAGTATACCTGCTATTATGCAAAAGTCCTTGATACACATTCCCAATTTGCACTAGATGTGTTAGCTGATATGTTCTTTAACTCCACTTTTGTGGAAGAGGAACTAAACAAAGAGAGAAATGTAGTCTTAGAAGAAATAAAAATGTACGAAGATACTCCAGACGATATTGTTCATGATTTACTTAGTAGAGCAGTGTATGGAGATCATCCACTCGGATATCCAATACTAGGTACAGAGGAAATACTTAATACGTTTACTGGCCAAACGTTAAAGGAATATATTCATGAAAGGTATACTCCTGAAAATGTTGTTATCTCAATCGCAGGCAATGTATCTGAAACATTTATTAAAGAAGTCGAAAAGTATTTTGGATCCTATAAAGGTGCTAACAACCAAGCAATTGAAAATATACCTACCTTCCATTCGAATCGAATTTCGCGCAAGAAAGATACGGAACAGGCCCATTTATGTATTGGTTTTGAAGGATTAAAGGTTGGGCATGAAGACATCTACAGCTTAATTACATTAAATAATATATTGGGCGGAAGTATGAGCTCGAGATTATTTCAGGAAGTCCGTGAGCAAAGGGGCTTAGCATATTCAGTTTTCTCTTACCATTCAGCTTATCAAGATAGTGGGATTGTGACGGTTTACGGTGGAACAGGTGCTAAACAGCTGAATGTACTATTTGAAACCATCCAAGAAACACTTAATAAATTAAAGCAAGAAGGCATTACTGAAAGGGAATTAACTAATAGTAAAGAGCAGCTTAAGGGCAGCTTGATGCTAAGTCTTGAAAGTACAAATAGCAGGATGAGTCGTAATGGTAAAAATGAACTTTTATTAAAACGTCATCGTTCGCTGGATGAAATTATTGAGCAGATTGATGGAGTTACCAAAAAAAGTGTGGACGAAATGACAAAGGCCGTTTTTACAGACAACTATTCCGTGACTTTAATTAGTCCAGACGGAGAATTTCCGAATACATTATCGTAAATGAAAAGAGGTATTCCATGCTGATGGATTACCTCTTTTTTTGTTGTCCTAGTTACTAAAGGTCTACTTAACAGCGCTTGTGCTTTTCTTAGTCTAAATAGGGACTTCCACTTATAAACTATTAATAAGGGGTAAATGAAGGGGGGATCTTGTATTGAGGTTAAGTGAATTAAGTGGAAAGGAAATTGTTGACGTAAAAAAGGCAGAACGGCTAGGTGTCCTTGGACAAACCGATTTAGAGATTAATGAAGGCACCGGACAAATTCAAGCACTGCTAATACCTTCAATAAAATGGTTTGGTTTCCGAAAACAAGGGGAAGAAATCAGGGTTCCTTGGCAACACATTAAAAAGATAGGATCAGATATGATAATAATCGATGTGCCGGATGAAGATTAATATCACTTCAGCAAAAAAAGCCCAAGCGAGTGTCAACTTGCTTGGGCTTTTTTATTTAGTACGTATGGAAAACTCACCGAATGAAGTTAACCTACATAAGATGGTGAAGTGATATATAGAAAAGGAATTCTTAGTAGGATTTTTAAAAAGAAGAAGGTGAATGTTTTCATGCTGACAGGGATGCAGATTGCCGTGATTGGCGGGGATGCCAGACAGCTGGAAATCATCCGTAAGTTAACTGAATTAGATGCGAGATTATCGCTTATTGGTTTTGAACAGCTTGATCATGCTTTTACAGGTGCAGTCAAGGAAAAGCTGGATGAGGTGGATTTTTCAACAGTGGATACCCTGATCTTGCCAGTGCCTGGTACAAATTTAGAAGGGCAGGTAGAAACAATCTTTTCAAATGAAAAGGTTATTTTGACAGGGGATTTACTCTCTAAGACTCCAGAACATTGTACGATTTATTCAGGAATCAGCAATGCTTATTTAAATGGGATTACCAAGCAAGCTAAACGGACTCTTATTCAGTTATTTGAAAGGGATGATGTGGCCATCTATAATTCAATCCCTACAGTAGAAGGGACGATTATGATGGCGATCCAACACACTGATTTTACAATACATGGGTCGAATATTACGGTTCTAGGGTTAGGCAGAGTTGGTATGAGTGTGGCGAGAACATTTGCAGCCCTTGGAGCAAAAGTTAAGGTAGGGGCTAGGAAAAGTGAACATTTGGCAAGAATCACTGAAATGGGCTTAACACCGTTTCATTTGAAGGATTTGGAAAATGAAGTAAAGAATACTGATATTTTAATTAACACAGCACCACATTTAATCGTAACAGCGATGGTTATTTCTAAAATGCCATCACATACGCTCATTATTGACCTTGCATCAAAGCCGGGAGGAACTGATTTTAGATATGCGGAGAAAAGGGGAATAAAAGCATTGCTTGCCCCGGGATTGCCAGGGATTGTTGCACCAAAAACAGCCGGCAAAATTCTGGCAAATGTTCTTGCTCAACTGCTCCAAGATGATTTACGAAAGCGAAAGGGGAAAGTGAAATGAGTTTAAAGGGTAAAAGAATTGGCTTTGGCTTAACTGGCTCTCATTGTACGTACGATGCAGTATTCCCTGAAATAGAAAAATTAGTTCAAGCCGGTGCTGAAGTAATGCCAGTGGTAACTTTTACAGTTAAAAATACAGACACCCGGTTTGGTAAAGGCGAGGATTGGATCCAGCGAATTGAAGATTTAACAGGAAATAAAGTCATTGATTCGATCGTCAAAGCCGAGCCGCTGGGACCCAAAATCCCTCTTGATTGTATGGTTATTGCTCCATTAACTGGTGTATCAATGAGTAAATTTGCCAACGCAATGAACGATAGTCCAGTATTAATGGCTGCGAAAGCAACATTGAGAAATTTAAAGCCCGTTGTACTCGGAATTTCGACTAACGATGCACTTGGATTAAATGGAGTAAACTTAATGAGGCTAATGGCAACAAAGAATATTTATTTTATTCCCTATGGCCAGGATGACCCAATAAAAAAGCCAAATTCAATGGTAGCAAGAATGACGTTACTCACAGAAACAGTCGTAGCTGCGATCGAAGGGAAACAAATTCAACCAGTGTTAGTAGAAAGATATAAAGATTCTGACTAATTATCCCCCCTCATTCATCAAAAAAGGTTATTTCTTTAAAGGAATATGGTAAAATAAATTATTCTATCATCAGTGGGGAGTTTCATTACCCACTGATGAGATAATAAAAAATATGAATAACATGCTGGCAGCTATATAAAGGCCAATTCCTTTTTGAAATATAATGACCAGCTAGTATGGAAGGGGAACTTGTAATGAATCAACAAAATGGATATCACGTTGCTGTTGTTGGAGCAACAGGAGCAGTAGGACAACAAATGATTCACACTTTAATAAAAGAGAACTTCCCAATCAGAAAACTTACTTTATTATCATCCGCACGTTCAGCTGGTAAAAAAGTGGAGGTTAATGGTCAGGAATATATCATTGAAGAAGCAAAGCCTGAGAGTTTTGAAGGGGTCGAGATTGCCTTATTCAGTGCGGGCGGGAGTGTATCAAAGGAACTAGGTCCAGAAGCTGTTAAACGTGGTGCTATCGTTGTGGACAACACTAGCGCTTTTAGAATGGATGAGAATACACCATTAGTCGTTCCTGAAGTGAACGAAGCGGACCTTCACCATCAAAATGGTATTATTGCTAATCCCAATTGTTCAACCATCCAAATGGTTGTAGCACTTGAGCCAATCCGTCAACAATTTGGTTTGAAAAAAGTTATTGTTTCAACATATCAAGCTGTTTCAGGATCTGGTGCCGCTGCAGTCGAGGAATTAATGGAACAAACTCGTTCAATCCTAAACGGTGAAGCATATGAGCCTAAGATTTTACCTGTCAAATCAGATAAAAATCACTATCAAATTGCTTTTAATGCGATTCCACAAATTGATAAATTTCAAGACAATGGATATACATTTGAAGAAATGAAAATGATTAATGAAACAAAAAAAATCATGCACTTACCAGAATTACAGGTTTCCGCTACTTGTGTAAGACTACCAGTAGCAGTAGGTCATTCTGAATCTGTTTATTTTGAAATTGAAGCGGATGACATAAGTGCGAATGACATTAAAGCATTATTAAAAGATGCCCCCGGTGTTATTTTGCAGGATGATCCGGAAAATCAACTATATCCTATGCCTGCGAATTGCGTTGGGAAAAATGATGTATTTGTTGGACGGATTAGAAAAGACATTGATGAGCCTCGTGGTTTCCATATGTGGGTGGTTTCTGATAACTTACTCAAAGGAGCAGCTTGGAATTCTGTTCAAATCGCAGAAAGTTTAGTTAAATTAGGTATTGTAAAATAAAGTTACATCAAAAAGGCAGGTTTTGGTGTCACCATGAAAATTATTGTTCAAAAATTTGGCGGTACATCTGTAAGAGATGAAAAAGGTAGGAAATATGCGGAAGGCCATATCGAGAAAGCTTTAGCTGATGGCTATAAAGTGGTTGTCGTTGTCAGTGCGATGGGAAGAAAAGGTGACCCTTATGCTACGGACACATTACTTTCATTAATCGATGGGAACTTAAGCAAAATCTCAAAACGGGAACACGACTTATTATTGTCCTGCGGTGAGATTATTTCTAGTGTCGTTTTTGTAAGTATGTTATTGAAAAAGGGTATTAATGCTGTTGCATTAACTGGCGCTCAAGCGGGATTCCGAACAAACAACGACCACACAAATGCAAAAATCAATGAAATGAAATGTGACAGGTTGCTAAGTGAGTTAGAGAAAAATGATGTTGTTGTGGTTGCCGGTTTTCAAGGAGCTGCAAAAAATGGCGATATTACCACAATTGGTCGTGGCGGAAGTGATACCTCAGCTGCAGCTTTAGGTGCTGCCCTTAATGCAGAATGGATAGATATTTTTACCGATGTGGAAGGAATTATGACAGCCGATCCACGCATTGCAGAAAATGCACGGCCACTTCCCATAGTAACTTACACAGAAGTGTGTAATATGGCTTATCAGGGTGCAAAGGTCATTCATCCACGAGCAGTTGAAATCGCAATGCAGGCAAAAGTACCCATTCGGATTCGCTCAACCTACTCAGATAATTTAGGAACCTTGGTAACCTCATTAAATAAAAATAATCGTGGCAGTGACATAAAGGAACGAGTTGTAACTGGAATCGCTCACGTTTCAAGTGTAACGCAAATAAAGGTATTCGCTAAAAAGGATCAATATTACTTGCAGGCAGAAGTATTTAAGGCGATGGCCAATGAAGGAATCAGTGTAGATTTTATCAATATTTCGCCAAACGGAGTAATCTATACAGTAACAGAGGAAATGACCGATCGAGCAATACAGGTTTTAAACGAATTAGGTCATGATCCTGTCGTAGAGCGTCATTGTGCAAAAGTTTCTGTTGTTGGTGCAGGGATTGCCGGAGTTCCTGGAGTTACTTCGAAAATCGTAACGGCCTTATCGGATCATGGAATTCGGATACTACAATCTGCAGATAGTCATACTACGATTTGGGTACTTGTAAAGCAGGAGGACTTGGTTAAATCCGTAAATGCCCTTCATGATGCTTTTCAATTAGAAGAAGAATCATTTGAATTTAATCTTTCAGATTTATAGATGATTTCACCAATTTAATGGTAAATCCTTATAATGAATTCGGAAGAGAAAATGAGTGTTTTTAGTATGCTGGATTGTATTGAGAGGAGTAAGAATATGGTTCATTTTGGGCGAGTATCGACGGCAATGGTTACCCCTTTTGATAAAAAAGGACATATTGATTTTGCCAAGACCACGCAATTAGTGAATTTTTTAATTGAAAATGGAACAGAGTCACTTGTGGTTGCTGGAACCACTGGTGAATCACCAACGTTAACTAAGGAAGAAAAGTTGGCATTATTTGATCATGTTGTAAAAACGGTAAAAAAGCGGATTCCCGTAATAGCAGGAACAGGAAGCAATAATACTTATGCATCTGTTGAATTGACAAAAAAAGCTGAGCAACTTGGCGTGGATGCTATAATGGTTGTCGCACCCTATTATAATAAACCAAATCAGGAAGGTCTATATCAGCATTTTAAAGCCGTTGCAGAAGCTACATCCCTGCCGGTTATGGTCTACAACATCCCTGGCCGGTCTGCAGTTAACATCCTTCCCGAGACGATCATTAGACTTTCTAAGTTAGCTAATATTGTTGCAGTCAAAGAGGCAAGCGGGGATTTAAATGCAATGACACACATCATTGCCAATACGGATGATGATTTTGTATTATATAGTGGGGACGATAGCCTGACAATCCCTGTTCTTTCCATTGGCGGTGCAGGCGTTGTTTCGGTTGCTTCACATGTGATTGGAAATCAATTGCAAGAAATGGTAAAAGCATTCTTTAATGGTGAGAATGAAAAGGCTGCAAAATTGCATCAGCATCTCCTCCCTTTCATGCAAGGTTTATTTACTGCTTCTAGTCCTGCGCCTGTTAAAACAGCCTTACAGGTAACTGGATTAGACGTTGGATCAGTAAGGCTTCCTCTCGTAGGGCTAACAGAACAAGAACGTGCAGCGTTAATTACTTTATTAAATAAGGTATAATGACTACCTAAAGCCAACCGAAGGATCATTCGGTTGGCTTATTTTTGTTTAGAATTAGCATAATTATTATAAATGTTGGAAAGGTTTTCAGAAATCTAGTATAATAACTCTAACTGATCTCGATCGGAAATTAAAAAGCGGAAGCGCATGTTAACGGCGTATACTCGTTTCAACTTAGGAGGATTTACAATTTGGTACAGAAAATAAATAATTCCATTAAGTTAATTACACTTGGTGGTATAGGAGAAATCGGAAAGAATATGTATCTTGTTGAGGTGGACAAGGACATATTTATCATAGATGCCGGCTTAATGTTCCCCGAGGAAGAAATGCTTGGCATAGATATAGTAATTCCGGATATTACATACTTAAAAGAAAATAAAGACCGGGTAAAAGCAATTTTCTTAACTCATGGCCATGAAGATCATATAGGGGCTTTATCGTATGTACTTCGTCAATTAGATGTCCCTGTCTATGGAACCAAGCTAACACTTGCCCTTGCAAATGCTAAACTTAAAGAACAAGATTATTTTGGTAAAACAAATTTTATTGAGGTGGATTCGGATACGATTATTAACTTGGATGCTGTTG
This sequence comes from Bacillus sp. ISL-77, assembly GCF_018613105.1. Taxonomy (NCBI): domain Bacteria; kingdom Bacillati; phylum Bacillota; class Bacilli; order Caryophanales; family Bacillaceae; genus Bacillus; species Bacillus sp. ISL-77. The sequence continues at coordinate 96,377 of NZ_JAGGQY010000031.1, read as the reverse complement.
ATGTAAGCTTCTTTAAAACCAATCATAGTATCCCTGATTCTGTTGGTGTTTGTATACATACCTCTGAAGGGATCATCGTTTATACTGGTGATTTTAAATTTGATCAAGCGGCTACAAAGCTTTATAAACCAGAAATTGGGAAGATGGCATCCATCGGAGAACAAGGGGTATTATGTTTGTTGTCTGATAGTACAGAAGCAGAAAAGCCGGGGTACACCGCATCTGAAGCAATTGTTGAGCGTGAAATGTCAAATGCTTTCTATAATGCACCGGGGAGGATTATTGCTGCTTGTTTTGCTTCAGATATAAATAGAATCCAGCATATTTTTAATGCAGCAAATGAGAATGGACGTAAAGTCGCAGTGGTAGGGAAAAGTCTAGAGAGAATTTATCATATTGCCCTTGATTTAGGATATTTAGAAGTAGCAGAGGATTTAATCATTCCTATTAGTGAGATAAAAAATTATCAAGACCGAGAAATAGTCGTATTAATGACTGGAAGTCAGGGTGAACCTATAGAGGCATTGCAGAAAATGGCAAAGCAAATTGATAAAGTGATTAATATTCAAAAAGGAGATACCGTTTTAATCGCTGCTTCACCTCTTAGGGGGAGTGAAGTATTTTTATTCAAGACTGTTGATATGCTCTTTAGAGCCGGGGCAAATGTTATATCAGGTAAAAGAACCATCCATGTATCGAGTCATGGAAGCCAAGAAGAATTAAAATTTATGATTAACTTGATGAAGCCCAAATATTTAATACCTGTTCACGGTGAATACCGGATGCTAAAAGCTCACCGAAAATTGGCTATGGAATGTGGACTTACCGATGAAGAAATCTTAATTCCAGACCGTGGTGATATCCTTGAAATGAAAGACGGGAAGCTTGCCCTTGCTGGAAAGGTTCCATCTGGGAATATACTAATTGATGGAATTGGTGTTGGTGATGTTGGAAATATAGTCCTTCGCGACCGAAGACTTTTATCGCAGGATGGAATTCTTATTGTGGTAGTGACCTTAACAAAACAAGATCGGAAAATAGCTGCAGGACCGGAGATTATCTCAAGAGGCTTTGTTTATGTTCGTGAATCCGAAAAATTGATGGATGATTCAACAAATCTAGTTCGAGACATTGTAGAAAGAAATATTGCAAAAGATTCCTTTGAATGGTCAAGTTTAAAGCAGGATATTAGAGAAGAATTAAACCGAAATTTATATGAAAAAACAAAAAGAAGACCAATGATTCTTCCAATAATTATGGAAATCTAAAAAGCTAACCTAAATATCATAAATGGTATATTACTCTTATTAAAAAGCACTGGGGATCCAGTGCTTTTTATTTTAAGCATGAAATTACCTCCTACAGGTAAATACTAAACAATATCATGCTTGAAGGGAGTATTAGGATGAATAACGACATACAAAAAATTGAATCTGAAAACCAAGAAGGCGGGGAGCCTCAAAAAGAGGAAAAACCTTCTTCTGCATTGATAGAAAAGATTCAGCAGCTAGGACAAACCAATGTTCCACAGCTTTCAACTGATTCTAAAATTCATTGTCTGACCATTATCGGTCAAGTTGAAGGACATCTAGCACTGCCGCCACAAAATAAAACAACAAAATATGAACATTTAATTCCTCAACTCGTTGCAATAGAACAAAATCCAAAAATTGAGGGGGTCCTTATTATTTTAAATACGGTTGGTGGCGATGTCGAGGCGGGTCTAGCAATATCCGAAATGCTAGCGACCATATCAAAGCCGACTGTTTCAATTGTATTAGGAGGAGGGCATTCAATAGGGGTCCCAATTGCTGTTTCCTGTGACTACTCCTTTATTGCGGAAACCGCAACAATGACGATCCATCCGATCCGATTGACTGGTCTAGTGATAGGCGTTCCAGCAACTTTTGAATATATGGATAAAATGCAAGAGCGGGTTGTCAAATTTGTAACAAAGCATTCCAAAATTACCGAAGAAACATTTAAAGATTTAATGTTTGCTAAAGGTAATTTAACCAGAGATATAGGTACCAATGTCATTGGGGTTGATGCTGTAAAAACAGGTCTCATCGATGAAGTTGGCGGACTTGGGCAGGCAATGAAAAAGTTAAATGAATTGATAGATCTTCATAAAGAAAAGAATGAAGTGTTGATTCAATGATTCTTTATACCATGATGCCACCAGAACTCATTTTTCCATATGAGGCCAATTCACCTAGCAATCAACAAATGGCAAGCTATCAAGGAATTCCACTCTTAGTCGAGTCTATAGATGGTCAAAATGTTCAAATTATCCGAATTCTGAGCACGGATCCACAGCATTATATGGATAATCAAATATGCCCAGGCGCAAAAATTTCTTTCGCGAGCCTGGAAGGATTGTCCGCATTGCAATAGTAGATTATGGTATAATCAGTGTAAGATACAAGAGCAGCCTGAATGGCTGCTTTCTTCCTTTTAACTCCTTTTATCTTAGGATGTAATATAAAAAAGGATTAAATATACCATAATGAAACAACAAGGTGATTAGATGGCAAAGAAAAAAAGAAGACAACCAAAAAAGAGAGATAACCATTTGAAAAAGACCGTTCAATTTGAATTATCCGCACTGGCTCTTTTAGCTATTGCGATCATATCAATAGCAAAGCTTGGTGCAGTTGGGAAGGCCACCGTTATCTTCTTCCGTTTTTGGATGGGAGAATGGTATATGCTCAGTTTAATTGGGCTTGTTGTGTTAAGCGTTTATTTGATGTGGAAACGGACTATTCCTTTTTTCTTCCATATTAAATTGGTTGGAAGTTATTTTATAACTTCTGCTATTCTGCTTTTGAGCCATGTCACCCTATTTCATTTGCTAACCAATGATGGGAAATTTAAAGATCCTAGTGTTATCAGCAATACATGGGAATTGTTTATGATGGAACTTAGAGGTGAAACAAGCACCACCGATCTTGGCGGGGGAATGCTTGGAGCAGTTTTATTTGCCTTATTCCATTATTTATTCGCTGAAACAGGTACGAAAATTATTGCATTTATTTTTATTTTAATTGGAATTATCTTACTTACCGGTAAATCATTTGGAGATTTCATCGGGAAAATCATGATTGTGATGGTTGATTTTTCAAAAAGTCAATGGGATGCCTTTAAAACGGATATGACAGATTGGAAACAAAAGCAACGAGAGCGAAAAGCAGAGAGAATCGCACAGAGAAGAAAAGAGCAGGAAAACCGTGAACAAAATCAGCCTGTCTTAAATGCAGAAACTCAACCACTCCAAGAGGAAATTAGAACATCTGAGCCAATTATATCAAGTTTTGCCGATAGGGCATATGTGGAAGAAGATGCACAGGATAAGAATCACCAAGAAGAAACAAAGGATGGAAAAGGAACTTCTGAAGAAAATGAGGATAGTATCCCGCCGATCACCTTTACGGAAGTAGAGAATATTGACTATGAGCTGCCACCACTTCGATTGCTCAATTTGCCAAAGAAAACAGATCAGAGTGGAGAATATGAACAAATTCATGCAAATGCGGCAAAACTAGAGAGGACATTTCAAAGCTTTGGCGTGAAAGCACGAGTAACACAGGTGCATTTAGGACCAGCTGTAACAAAATATGAAGTTCATCCTGACGTAGGTGTAAAGGTAAGTAAAATTGTCAGTTTAAGTGATGACTTAGCCTTAGCACTAGCTGCTAAGGGGATAAGAATTGAAGCGCCAATTCCTGGTAAATCCGCAATTGGAATTGAAGTTCCTAACTCGGAGGTTGCTGTAGTTTCGCTTCGCGAGGTATTAGAAGCAACACAAAATGACAAGCCTGACTCCAAGCTTTTAATTGGCTTAGGCCGGGACATTACAGGTGAAGCTGTTTTAGCTGAATTAAATAAAATGCCCCATTTACTTGTTGCAGGTGCAACTGGAAGCGGAAAAAGTGTTTGTATAAATGGCATTATCACGAGTATTTTAATGCGAGCAAAGCCCCATGAAGTGAAACTAATGATGATTGACCCGAAAATGGTTGAACTCAATGTTTATAATGGAATTCCTCATTTGCTAGCACCTGTTGTAACTGATGCAAAAAAAGCATCACAAGCTTTGAAAAAAGTGGTAAATGAAATGGAAAGACGGTACGAATTGTTTTCCTACACGGGTACACGTAATATTGAGGGCTATAATGACCACGTAAGAAAGCATAATTTAGAGGAAAATGATAAACAGCCATTACTGCCCTTTATTGTGGTAATTGTTGATGAGTTGGCTGATTTAATGATGGTGGCCTCGTCGGATGTAGAAGATTCGATTACCCGCCTTGCTCAAATGGCGAGAGCAGCGGGAATTCACTTAATCATTGCCACTCAACGGCCATCCGTTGATGTAATTACTGGGGTAATAAAGGCAAATATTCCATCCAGAATTGCCTTTGCAGTGTCAAGTGCAACCGATTCAAGGACAATTTTAGATATGGGGGGTGCGGAAAAACTTTTGGGAAGAGGGGATATGTTGTTCCTTCCAGTTGGAGAATCCAAACCAGTTCGTGTTCAAGGTGCGTTTCTCTCAGACCAAGAAGTCGAGGACACGGTTGAATTTGTTATTTCCCAACAGAAAGCACAATACCAAGATGAGATGATCCCAGATGATATTCCTGAAGTAACAGGTGCGGTCGATGATGATATATATAATGATGCAGTTGAGTTAATTATTGACATGCAAACAGCATCTGTTTCCATGTTACAAAGACGGTTCCGTATTGGCTACACAAGGGCTGCAAGGTTAATTGATGAAATGGAAGCACGCGGTATCGTTGGTCCATATGAAGGCAGTAAGCCACGTGCTGTTTTACAGCCAAAACCTAAAGATAAAGAAGAACAAAGTTCATAATTGAATAAGAAGTTAGAATATAAAAGTATTAGTGAAAGACCGGAACAGGTTAATTAACTTCTATTTCACAGCCTTTATTATGTTGAAGTATACAACTCATAATAAAGGCTTTTTTCATACTATGAATAATGAGTCAAATAAAATAATAAAATAGTAGGAGGTTACAACAATATAGAACTAGATACTAAAGTCTCATCATAATAAATATAATACCTGCATATATCCCAAGGGATTTTAATTAGAAAATGGGTGAAAATTCTTAGTTATATTTGTGACATTACCTCGTAGCCTTTTTCGACAAATTTTTTAATAGCTATTTATTTATCCGAAAAAAAGTGTTAATATAATTTCGATTAGTAGAAATGATATCAGATGTCTGATGTCTAAGGAATAAGGCTGGAGGAAACAGCATGTCTATAAAATCAGATAACCGGCATTTATATTTACAAGTAATCGATCGGTTAAAGCAAGATATCGCTGATGGGGTATATAAAGAAAAAGAAAAATTACCTTCTGAGTTTGATCTTGCAAAACAGCTTGGTGTAAGCAGGGCCACCCTTCGTGAAGCATTGCGAATACTTGAAGAAGAAAACGTTATCATTAGACGCCACGGTGTTGGAACTTTTGTTAATGTTAAGCCATTGTTTACTTCAGGGATTGAACAACTTAATAGTGTCACTGCCATGATAAAGCAAGCTGGTATGATACCAGGAACAATTTTCCTTAGTTCATCAACGCAAGGTCCGACCGAAGAGGATGTTCGTCGTTTCTCTTGTTCTACAAGTGAGGAGATTTTCGTGATGGAGAGGGTAAGAACCGCAAATGGAGAACCGGTCGTCTACTGTGTCGACAAGGTACCAGAACGCATATTGCCAGAAACATTTTCCCATACAGAAGAATCTATCTTCAGTATTTTGGAAGATAAGGCAAACCGAAGGATTACATACGCGGTTGCTCAAATCGAGCCAATTGGCTATCATGAAAAAATTTCCCCAATTCTAGAATGCGAACCAGAAACTGCTTTGTTAGTTTTAAAACAAATGCATTTCGATGAAATGGATGAGCCAATCCTTTTTTCGGTAAACTATTTTAAAGCGGACAAGTTTAGTTTTCATGTTTTAAGGAAAAGAGTTTAATTTTTTATCCTTTTTGAAAACGCAACCAGTCTTGCTATAAAAACATTTTTACTAAATCAACAATATTCATAGGGGGTCAATACCATGAAGAAGCGTAAAATTGGAATGGCTTTATCACTAGTACTAGCTGCTGGTACACTTTTAGGGGCATGTGGAAAAAGTGATGATACAAGTAAAGAACCAGCTACAGGTGGAGAAAAGGCAAATAAATTCTCTGTAGCAATGGTAACTGATGTTGGTGGTGTTGATGACAAATCATTCAACCAATCTGCATGGGAAGGTCTTCAAAAGTTCGGTAAAGACAATGGCTTAACAAAAGGTAAAGGTGGATATGATTACCTTCAATCAAAATCTGATGCTGATTATTCTACTAACTTAAATACTCTTGCACGTCAAGATTTTGATTTAGTTTACGGAATTGGTTTCTTAATGCAAGCTGCTGTAGAAGAAATTGCGAAACAACAAAAAGATTCACACTTTGCTATTATTGATGCTGAAGTTAAACAACCAAACGTTGCAAGTGTTCTTTTCAAAGAGCAAGAAGCAGCATTCCTTGCTGGTGTAGCAGCTGCACTTCAAACAAAATCTAACCATATTGGATTCATCGGTGGGATGGAAATCCCAGTTATCGAACGTTTCGAAGCTGGCTTCTTAGCAGGCGTTAAAGCTGCAAAACCTGAAGTGAAAGTGGATGTTCAGTATGCAGGTGCATTTGATAAAGCAGAATTAGGTCAAAATATCTCATCTAAAATGTATTCTTCAGGTGCGGACGTAGTGTTCCATGCTGCTGGTGGTACTGGGAACGGTCTATTCAAAGAAGCAACTGACAGAAAAGCAAAAGATCCTAGTAAAGAAATTTGGGCTATCGGTGTAGACCGTGACCAAAACGACATGGGTCCAGATATTGTTCTTACATCTGCACTAAAACGTGTTGACGTAGCGGTACAGGATTTATCTAAAAAAGCAATGGATGGGAATTTCCCTGGTGGAGAAGTTGCATTATACGGTTTAGCTGAAGATGGGGTTGGCGTAGCGCCAATCAACGCAAAAGCAGATAAAAAAGATGCGATTGAAGCTGCAGTAAAAGAATGGGTTGAAAAGATTAAATCAGGCGCAGTAAAAGTTCCAGGAACTCGTGCTGAATTAAAGACTTTTAGTGTAAAATAATTTTTGTGAGGAATAAGCGGGATTTAACTAGTGCTCGCTTATTCCTTTCTAATGAATCCTAACTGAAGAGTAGAATAAATATTCTACTTTTCATTTAAGATTTAAGTGGGGAGGAATTCCCTGTTTTTTTAAAATTCGGAAAGGTCTGACCTCTTACTACTGTTGGTCAATTTTTCCTTTTACCTTATCACAGGGAGTGAGAAAAGATGGAATATGTAATTGAAATGCTTAACATCCGTAAAGAGTTTAATGGCTTCGTTGCGAATGATAACATAACCCTTCAATTAAAAAAGGGTGAAATCCATGCCTTGCTTGGAGAAAATGGTGCAGGTAAATCAACCTTGATGAATGTTCTCTTTGGATTATATCAGCCAGAACAAGGTGAAATCCGTGTAAAAGGGAAACCGGTTAACATTGCAAATCCTAATATCGCTAATGATCTTGGAATTGGAATGGTCCATCAGCACTTTATGTTGGTTGATACCTTCACTGTCACTGAAAATATTATCCTTGGTAGAGAAATAACCTCAGCTGGTCGAATTGATCTTAAAAAGGCTGAACAACAAGTTCGTGAAATTTCAGAGCGCTATGGTCTAGCGGTTGACCCGCAAGCAAAAATATCCGATATTTCAGTGGGGATGCAGCAACGGGTTGAAATCTTAAAAACACTCTATCGTGGGGCAGAAATTCTTATTTTTGATGAACCTACAGCCGTATTAACACCACAAGAGATTAAAGAATTAATACAAATTATGAAAACGCTTATAAAAGAAGGCAAATCTATTATTCTCATTACCCATAAACTTAAAGAGATTATGGAAGTTTCTGACCGTTGTACCGTTATTCGTAAAGGTAAGGGGATTGGAACTGTAACCGTTAGCGAAACAAACCCTAATGAACTTGCGAGCTTAATGGTTGGACGTGAGGTTGTCTTTAAAACGGATAAAAAGGAAGCAACCCCAAAACAAGAAGTACTTGAAATCAAGGATTTGGTTGTTAAAGACCCTCGTGGTGTTATGGTTGTTAATGGTCTTAATCTTTCTATCCGTGCTGGGGAGATTGTCGGAATCGCTGGAGTCGATGGAAATGGACAATCTGAATTTATTGAAGCAATTACAGGATTACGTAAAGCTGAAAGTGGCAGTGTAAAATTAAATGGCAAAGAATTGATCAATCATACTCCAAGGCAAATTACTGAATCTGGCGTAGGTCATATTCCTCAGGATCGTCACAAGCACGGGTTAGTATTAAATTTCCCAATTGGAGAGAACATGGTTTTACAAACGTATAATAAAAAGCCATTCTCAAAGAACGGAATCTTAAACTTTAGTGAAATATATAAAAAGGCTAAATCGCTAATAAGTGAGTTTGATGTTCGCACACCAAGTGAATACACTTTGGCACGTGCCCTTTCTGGTGGTAATCAACAAAAGGCGATTATTGGACGTGAAATAGACCGTAACCCTGACATACTCATTGCGGCACAGCCAACTCGCGGTTTGGATGTTGGGGCAATAGAATTCATTCATAAGCGCTTAATCGAGCAGCGCGATAATGGGAAAGGTGTCTTGCTTGTATCCTTTGAATTGGATGAAATTATGAATGTTAGTGACCGTATTGCGGTTATTTATGAGGGGAAAATCGTGGCTGTTGTTAATCCAAAGGAAACGACTGAGCAGGAACTCGGATTGTTGATGGCTGGATCGAATAGAAAGGAAGCGGGTGAACAAAACCATGTCTAAACGGTTTAAAAGTATTTTAACACCAATTATTGCTGTTTTATTAGGCATCATTGTTGGAACAATTATCATGTTATTTAGTGGGTACAATCCAATTGCGGCCTTTACGGCACTATGGAATGGCGCATTTGGAGATATCTATTATATCGGGGAAGTAGTAAGACAGTTTACCCCATATATTTTAGCCGGATTAGCTGTTGCTTTTGCTTTCCGAGTGGGCTTATTTAATATCGGGGTTGAGGGGCAATTCTTAGTAGGCTGGCTTGCAGCGGTTTGGGTAGGGGTAGCTTTTGACCTGCCACGTATTATTCATTTACCACTTGCTATCTTAGCGTCCATAGTTGCAGGTGCGCTTTGGGCATTTATTCCTGGTCTATTAAAAGCACGTTTTCGTGTGCATGAAGTAATTGTAACCATTATGATGAACTATGTAGCCTTACATGTATCGAATTATCTTATTCGTAATGTAATCACAGATCATGGGGACAATTCAGGTCCTATTCATAAATCAGCAACATTACGATCTGGCTGGTTAGAAAGTCTAACTGACTATTCTAGACTTCACTGGGGTATTATTCTTGCTATTATATCTTGCTTTATAATGTGGTTTTTATTAGAAAGAACAACAAGAGGGTTTGAATTAAGGTCAGTAGGTTTTAATCAACATGCCGCACAATATGCGGGCATGAACGTTAATAGAAATATTATCCTTTCAATGGTTATTTCAGGAGCCTTTGCTGGCTTAGCTGGTGCTATGGAAGGACTAGGAACATTCGAATATGCCGCTGTTAAGGGTGGATTCTCAGGCGTTGGTTTCGACGGAATTGCTGTTGCATTACTAGGTGGTAATACTGCTCTAGGTGTATTTTTCTCAGCGATACTATTTGGTGTTCTAAAAGTAGGAGCACTAAACATGCCGCTTGAAGCTGGAGTACCAAATGAATTAGTTGATATCATTATTGCGTTAATCGTATTCTTTGTTGCATCAAGCTATATAATAAGAGTATTTCTTGACCGATTCAGTAAGAAGGAGGTGAAGTAAGTTGAGTTTAATGGATATTTTAATCATTCTTATTCCATCCACTTTATTATGGGCTGCTCCTCTTGTCTTCACTGCATTAGGCGGTATTTTCTCGGAGCGTTCTGGGGTAGTTAATATTGGACTTGAAGGTTTAATGGTAATTGGGGCATTTTCGGCGATCGTATTTAACTTAACTACATTTGATACATTTGGCAGTGCTACACCTTGGATAGCATTATTAATAGCAATGGCTGCAGGAGCGATCTTTTCCTTATTACACGCGGTTGCGGCAATTACCTTCCGGGCGGACCATACGGTTTCCGGTGTGGCAATTAACTTACTCGCAACAGGACTTACCCTTTTTCTTGTAAAGCTCATTTATGATAAAGGTGAAACTGGAATTATCAGTAAGGGGTTTAGCAAAATTGATATTCCTGTTTTAAAGGATATTCCTGTAATCGGTAAAATCTTCTTCCAAAATACGTATTGGACATCGTTTCTAGCAATTTTGGTTGCCATTTTAGTATGGTTTATTGTTACCAAAACACCATTTGGTCTCCGCCTCCGCTCAGTCGGTGAACATCCGATGGCGGCAGACACTATGGGTATAAATGTCACCAAAATGCGTTATTTGGGTGTCATCCTTTCCGGAGCTCTTGGTGGTCTCGGTGGTGGAGTTTATGCACAATCTATTACGTCTAACTTCAGCCACTCGACAATCAGTGGTCAAGGTTTCATGGCGTTAGCCGCAATGATTTTCGGTAAATGGCATCCACTTGGTGCATTAGGTGCTGCAATCTTCTTCGGTTTCGCGCAAAGTATCAGTATCATTGGATCAAGTTTACCTTTCTTAAAGGAAATTCCAAATGTATACTTGTTAATTGCTCCATATGTGTTAACCATATTAGCTTTAACTGGATTCATCGGTCGTGCCGATGCACCAAAAGCTAGTGGAACCCACTACATCAAAGGTAATCGATAATAGGTTGAAAAAAGAACCCTGAATTTTCTTTCAGAGGTTCTTTTTTTTGAAACAAAGAGTATTTGCTTGTAATGACCAAGCATGTCAAATTATAGTAATAAGTATAGGTTTTATTACAAAGGAAAAGATATAAAGATAAATGTTTACATATTGTTAAGTATGACCTTTGAACAGTTAAGGAGGAATGTAAATGGCCACTGCTACAGAAAAAATAACACCACTTAAGGGGTATAACTTACACTTTATACCAACAGAAAAATTTAAAACGAATACATTGATTTGGAAGATGAAAGCACCATTAACAAAGGAGGATGTCACCAAACGCGCTCTTCTCCCTCAAGTATTGCAAAGCAGCACTAAAAAGTATTCTACAACCACGGCACTCCGGTCGTATCTCGATGAGTTATATGGTGCCACCTTTTTTGTTGACCTCTCGAAAAAAGGTGAAAACCATATAATGAGTTTCTCGATCGAAATTGCCAATGAAAAATTCTTAAATGATCCAAGCCCATTATTAAAAAAAGGGTTTGAATTGTTAGCCGAAATATTAACCAATCCAAATATTAAGGGTAATGCATTTGACCATGATACTATAGAAAAAGAGAAGCGGACACAAAAACAAAGGATCCAATCAGTTTTTGACGATAAAATGCGCTACTCGAATGTCCGACTAATACAAGAAATGTGTAAAGGCGAACCTTATGCCTTAGAGGTAAATGGAGATGCAGCAGATGTAGATGCCATTACACCTGAGAATCTATATGAATATTATAAAAACGCTTTTTTAAATGACGAAATGGATTTATATATCATCGGGGATGTAAATGAAGAAGAGGTAAAGAATTATGCTGCTGAACTTTTACATTTTGAGGACAGAAAACCGAAAAAGTTAGTACCACAGGAAATAAACAGAAAAAGTCAGGTACAGGAAATAAAAGAAGAACAAGATGTAAAACAAGGTAAATTAAATATTGGTTATCGGACAAATATCGTCTATGGGGACCCAGAATATTTTGCCTTGCAGGTGTTTAATGGCATTTTTGGGGGGTTCTCGCATTCCAAATTATTTATTAATGTGCGGGAAAAAGCAAGCCTTGCTTATTATGCAGCGAGCCGTCTTGAAAGTCACAAAGGCCTGATGATGGTTATGTCAGGCATTGATTTAAAGAATTATGACCAGGCAGTTGGGATTATCCATGATCAATTAGAGGCAATGAAAAATGGTGATTTCACAGACCAAGAGCTCGCACAAACCAAGGCAGTGATTCAAAATCAAATTCTTGAGACGATAGACACTTCAAGAGGACTTACGGAAATTCTATATCATAACGTCGTGGCCGATGCAAATATTAATTTGGATACATGGCTTCAAGAAATGCAAAAGGTAACGAAAGAAGAAATTGTAGAAGTTGCAAAAAAAATTGAAATTGATACCATATACTTCTTAACTGGAACGGAGGCAGGCAAATAGATGGAGAAAATAACGTTTGACCAGCTTCAGGAAGAGCTTTATCATGAAAAACTAGCCAATGGACTAAATGTATATATCTTGCCTAAAAAGGGTTTTAATAAAACCTTTGCTACATTTACGACAAAATATGGTTCTGTTGATAATACATTTGTTCCATTAGGAAAAGAGGAGTATGTTAAAGTACCAGACGGCATAGCCCACTTTTTAGAACATAAGCTTTTTGAAAAGGAAGACGGTGATGTTTTCCAGCAATTTAGCCGTCAAGGGGCATCCGCAAATGCTTTTACCTCCTTTACACGGACTGCCTATTTATTTTCAAGCACCTCTGATGTTGAAAAGAACCTTGAAACACTCGTTGATTTTGTTCAGGATCCATATTTTTCTGAAAAAACGGTCGAAAAAGAAAAAGGGATTATTGGGCAAGAAATCACAATGTATGATGATAATGCAGATTGGCGCTTATACTTTGGATTAATCCAAAATCTATATCAGAACCATCCAGTTAAGATTGATATAGCAGGTACCATTGAGTCTATTTCACATATTACAAAAGATTGGCTATATGAATGCTATAACACCTTCTATCACCCGAGCAACATGCTGTTATTTATTGTTGGCCCAGTGGACCCCAACAGTTTCATGAACCAAGTGAAAGAAAATCAAGCAAAAAAAGAATACAAGGATATGCCTGAAATCAAGCGCAAATTTGAAGCAGAACCCCCACAAGCAGCTGAAAAGAAACAAGTGCTTGAAATGAATGTTCAAACGTCAAAATGCTTACTAGGTATTAAAGCAATTCATGTCGACCAAACAGGCGATGAATTGCTTAAAAATGAATTAACAATGAATGTATTACTGGATCTATTGTTTGGAAAAAGCTCAGAAAATTATAATCAATTGTATAATGAAGGATTAATTGATGAAACCTTTTCCTTTGATTACACGCAGGAACAAGGCTTTGGGTTTGCAATGATTGGCGGGGATACAGGTGAACCTGATAAGCTGGCTGAAACACTAGAAAAAATGCTTCTGAAGGCTAAAAGCCAAATGATCTTTGATGAAGAGCAATTGGAAAGAGCGAAAAGAAAGAAGATAGGTGCATTTCTACGAGCGATCAATTCACCTGAATATATCGCAAATCAATTTACTCGCTATGCATTTAATGATATGAATCTTTTTGATGTTGTTCCAACACTTGAAAAAATCACCTTAAACGATGTACAATCACTAGCATCTCAGGTGATCTCGGAAGAACGCTTTTCAGTTTGCCAAGTAGTTCCAAAGAAAAAATAGAAAAGTGAAAGCGTCGTAACACGGCGCTTTTTCTTCGTATAAATGTTTTTTTATTAGAGGGAGAGTGAAGAAATGAAATATGCACTGATCACTGGGGCAAGTGGTGGAATAGGACAAGCCATTGCGCTTAACCTCGCTGAAAAAGGCTATCATTTGTATCTGCATTATAATAAAAATCAACAATCGATTCGAGACCTAATCGAAAAACTGCTGCCATACGGTGGAGAGTATATTCCTATCCAAGCAGACTTTGGCGGCCCTAATGGTTATAAGAAAGTCTACTCTGAGGTTTTTTCGCTAGACGCCATCATCCATTGCGGTGGAACCAGTCAATATGGACTTCTTATTGATTTGCAACAGCCTGAAGCAGAGGCATTAATGAATGTTCACGTACTAAATCCATTAATGCTGACCAAAGAGCTCCTGCCGAAATTACTTGTTAAAGGTAAAGGGAACATTGTCGTGATTACATCCATTTGGGGTCAAACAGGTGCGGCCTGTGAAGTGGCCTATTCTACCGCAAAGGGTGCACAAATTGCCTTCGTAAAGGCATTAAGTAAAGAATTAGCATTGAATGGCATTCGCGTTAATGCGATCGCCCCTGGTGCGATCGCGACACCAATGATGGAAAGTTTTTCACAAGAAGAGGTGGACCAGATTTCTTATGAGATACCTATGGGAAGACTTGGTCAGCCAGAAGAAATAGCGAGGAGTGTCGCTTTCTTGCTCTCAGATGAATCTTCCTATATGACCGGGCAAGTCCTTTCGTTAAATGGTGGCTGGTATACATAAAATTCACAAGTTATTCATGTATAGTTCCCTTCACTTCATCGCAAAATAAACTTGTACTAATTTAAAGGAGGGAAAACAATGTCTGTTTTAGATAACTGGAAACAGTGGGAGGACTTTCTTGCTGATCGTCTTCACCATGCACAAAATGAAGGTATGAGTGAGGGAGCAGTTAGTAATCTTGCCTTTCAAATTGGTGATTATTTATCAAGCCAAGTAGAGCCAAAAAACGAGCAAGAAAGAATTCTTGCTGATCTTTGGTCTGTTGCTGATAAAGAAGAACAACAAGCTATTGCAAATATCATGGTTAAATTGATTCAAAATAATGGCGCCCGCTAAAAGAGAGGAGGTTTCTCCTCTCTTTTTGTATGTATAAATCTATAAACTCCATTAAAGAAACGAATATCTGTGTTTTTACTTTCATCTTCATCCAAAATCATTTATTATAGGGGTTAGATGAGGAAATGCAGAAAAGTGTCGAAACTTCTTTATAGGAGGTTTATATCGTGAAAAAAGAATGGTATTTAGAATATGAGATTCAAAAGAACCGTCCAGGGCTATTGGGTGACATTTCATCCCTATTGGGTATGCTTTCTATTAATATTGTGACGATTAATGGTGTGGATGAAGGAAGACGTGGTTTGCTCATTTTAGCAAAAGACGATGATCAAATTAAACGACTAGAGTCAATTTTACATACTATGGACACAATAAAACTAATTAAACTTAGGGAACCAAAACTGCGTGACAGGCTTGCAGTTAGACATGGCCGCTATATTCAAAGAGATGCTGATGATAAAAAAACCTTTCGCTTTGTAAGGAATGAACTTGGCTTATTAGTTGATTTTATGGCAGAATTATTTAAGCAGGAGGGACATAAACTGATTGGTATTCGTGGAATGCCACGGGTAGGTAAAACAGAATCATTAGTTGCAGCGAGTGTTTGTGCAAATAAACGTTGGTTATTTGTTTCATCGACACTGTTAAAACAAACAATCCGCAATCAATTAATTGAAGATGAGTACAACGAAAATAATCTATTTATTCTTGATGGAATAGTATCAACAAAACGAGCAAATGAACGTCATTGGCAGCTTGTCAGAGAAATCATGCGTCTGCCGTCAGTAAAAGTAATCGAGCACCCTGATGTCTTTGTACAAAACTCAGAATACACACTCGATGATTTTGATTATATTATTGAGCTTAGGAATGACGCGGAAGAAGAGATTACATATGAAGTCGTTGATCAGCATAACATGTTCTCGGGATCAGATTTTGGTGATTTTGATTTTTAATAAATTGGAAGGTGTTAACAGTTGACTGAATTAGGGAATCGACTAAAAGAAGCCCGATTAGCTAAAGGATTAAGCTTGGATGATGTCCAATCCATGACCAAAATTCAAAAGCGGTATTTAATTGGTATTGAAGAAGGTAATTATGCGAGCATGCCTGGAAATTTCTACGTGCGTGCATTTATTAAACAGTATGCAGAGGCTTTAAGCCTCAATCCTGATGAAATCTTTGAAACCTATAAAGGCGAAATTCCTGCTACCTATAATGATGACTTACCCCAGCAATTGTCTAGAGTGAAAACACACAAAACAATTACTGAAGGTAATTCCAAAATATTTGATATTCTGCCAAAGGTATTAATCGGTGTTTTTGTAATTGGGGCAGCAAGCCTTGTATATTACTTTATATCGAATCATGCTGCTGGAAATTCAAATGAATCAATTAGTAAGCAGAATGAACCCGTTAAAATTGTTACATCGAAGAATCTTGATAAAGAAAAAGCAGATGATAAAGATAATCAGAAAGTAAATGAGGAACAGAAGGATAATACAGTACAGGAAGAGGAACAAACAACGGTAGAAGAAACACCTAAACAAGAAATTACAGCAGTTCAAAGCAGCGGCAGGAATTCAACCTATGAATTAAAAAATGCAGATAAATTTATTGTGAAGTTGGTTTCTAAAGGTCAAACCTGGGTTAGTATTAAAAATGGGAAAGGGAAATCCTTTTTTCAAGGAACACTAAAAACAGGTTCAACTGAGAGCCAGACAGAAGATTTATCAGCAGAAAGTATGGCTGTGATCAGGGTTGGAAATGCTGCTGACACTGAAATTTATGTGAATGACCAAAAGCTTGAGTATGCAGTCCCAGCGACTGCGAATGTTCAGAACATAACGATTCAATATGTTCTGAAAGACGAATAGTCATCTGTAGATGACTATTTTTCACTTTTAATAAATAAACGGAGGAAAACTATGAATATTCCGAATAGAATAACGGTATCAAGAATATTATTAATTCCAATATTTTTGATTATTATGCTTGCTCCTTTTAAATGGGGCGACATGCAACTTCTTGGGGCCGTCCTTCCAGTTACCCATTTTGTCGGTGCATTGATCTTCATTTTAGCCTCTGCAACTGACTGGGTTGACGGACATTATGCCCGTAAATATAACCTTGTCACTAATATGGGGAAATTTCTTGACCCATTAGCTGACAAATTACTCGTATCGGCTGCACTTATCGTTTTAGTTGAACTGAATGATGTTTATGCACCTTCATGGTTAGTTATTATTATTATTAGCAGGGAGTTTGCAGTAACAGGTTTACGCCTCTTGCTTGCAGGGGAAGGCGAAGTTGTTGCGGCTAATATGCTCGGCAAAATTAAAACATGGGCGCAAATTGTCGCGATATCATCGCTTTTATTACATAATATAATTTTTGCAATGATACCATTCCGTTTTGATATAGTGTCATTATGGGTGGCTTTAATTTTTACTATCTGGTCTGGCTGGGATTATTTTGCAAAAAATAGTCATGTCCTTAAAAATTCAAAGTAAACTTAATTCTACTATGTTGTAAAGGAAGATGTATTGCTATGAATGCTGAGATTATTGCAGTTGGTTCGGAGTTATTGCTCGGTCAAATTGTGAATACGAATGCGAGATTTTTGTCTCAGCAATTAGCTGGGCTTGGTATTAATGTCTATTTTCATACAGTTGTTGGTGATAATCCTGACAGGCTAAAGTCTGCAATTGAAATAGCCCAAAAGCGTGCAGAGATTATAATATTTTCTGGCGGGCTTGGGCCTACAAAGGATGATTTGACGAAGGAAACGATTGCTCGTCAGCTTGGTAAAGAACTCGTTATCGATGAAACGGCGTTAGCATCGATTGAACTTTTTTTTAAGCGGACCAATCGGGTCATGACAGAAAATAATCGAAAGCAGGCACTCGTATTAGCAGGATCTCACATTCTCCCAAATGATCATGGGATGGCGCCGGGCATGGTTGTAGAATCCGGCGGTCATACGTATATGCTGCTGCCTGGCCCGCCAAAGGAAATGGAACCGATGTTTCTCCAGTATGGGTCCCAGGCTCTTTCTACAAGAAACAAGTCCAACGAGAAAATTGTCTCAAGGGTGTTAAGGTTTTTTGGAATTGGAGAAGCAGCTCTGGAAACAGAAATTATTGATTTAATTGATGCGCAAAGCAATCCAACGATAGCCCCGCTCGCGGGAGATGGGGAGGTTACTTTACGACTGACAGCAAAACATGTGGACGAAAATGCAGCACAGGCTATGCTGGATGAACTAGAAAAGACGATAAATCAGCGTCTTGGTGCATTTTTATATGGCTATGATAATACGTCACTTTTGATAGAAGTAATGAAATCTTTAAAAGAAAGAAACTTAACGATTACTGCCGCTGAGAGTTTAACAGGAGGACTATTCCAGCAAGAGTTAACATCAATTTCAGGTGCAAGTTCAGTGTTTTACGGTGGTGTAGTTTGTTATTCAAATGAAGTGAAACAAAAACTATTACATGTACAGGAAGAAACGCTTAAAACTCATGGTGCGGTAAGTGAACAATGTGCTAGAGAGCTGGCCGAAAATGCTTCAAAGGTATTTAAAACCGATATTGGGATTAGTTTTACGGGTGTTGCTGGTCCTGAAGAACTTGAAGGCAAGCCAGTTGGTGCAATTTATATAGGGATTGCAATTAAGGGAAGGCCGACAATTGTAGAAAAGATCACCCTTGGCGGAACAAGGGAAGCGAACCGAAGCCGTGCAGTGAAATTTGGCTGCTATTTTCTCATTCGAATTTTAAAAGAGTCACAGAATGCTAATTAGCGTTCTGTGACTTTTTTGAATAAACTAGGATTAGAAAAAAGTCTGACAATAGACGAAATTATCCTTTTCGGACTTCTAAAAATGCAAAATGATACAAAAGTCAGGGGGAATTTCCTTTTTTTACAACGATTTTGTTTTGAAAATAAACGAATGAATGTTCGTTTTTTAACTCGACAAATATCCGAAAAGCGGTTATATTATTAATAGGAATTAATTTAATAGATTATAGCAATTTGCTTGTGTTTATATAAGGGAGGAAAAGATTCGTGAGTAATGATCGTAAAGCGGCCTTAGAAATGGCGTTAAAGCAAATAGAAAAGCAATTTGGTAAAGGTTCTGTCATGAAAATGGGAGAGAAAACAGATACGAGGATTTTAACGAGTCCGAGTGGCTCGTTAGCACTTGATGCAGCACTTGGAGTGGGTGGATATCCTAGAGGGCGTATTATCGAAGTTTATGGTCCTGAGAGCTCAGGTAAAACTACGGTTGCTTTGCATGCGATTGCTGAAGTCCAAGCAAATGGCGGACAAGCAGCATTTATAGATGCTGAACATGCCCTTGACCCAGCGTATGCCCAAAAATTAGGTGTTAACATTGATGAGTTATTGCTATCACAGCCAGATACGGGTGAACAAGCGCTTGAAATCGCAGAAGCATTAGTACGAAGTGGTGCAATTGATATTATTGTAGTCGACTCAGTAGCAGCATTAGTTCCAAAAGCAGAAATTGAAGGCGAAATGGGAGATTCTCACATGGGCTTACAGGCTCGTTTGATGTCGCAAGCCCTACGTAAATTATCTGGAGCCATCAATAAATCGAAGACCATCGCCATCTTTATTAACCAAGTTCGCGAAAAAATTGGCGTTATGTTTGGAAACCCCGAGACAACACCAGGTGGACGTGCATTGAAATTCTATTCCACTGTCCGTATTGAAGTTCGTCGTGCAGAGGCGTTAAAGCAGGGAAATGATATTGTAGGTAATAAGACGAAGATAAAAATAGTTAAGAATAAAGTTGCTCCTCCTTTCCGTACGGCTGAAGTAGATATCATGTATGGTGAAGGGATTTCTAAAGAAGGCGAAATCATTGATCTAGGCGCAGAATTAGATATTGTTGAAAAGAGCGGGTCATGGTACTCCTATAATTCTGAAAGATTAGGTCAAGGCCGTGAAAATGCAAAGCTATACTTGAAGGAAAATCCAGATGTTCGCCTCGAAATTCAAGGGAAAATCCGTGAACATTATGGTTTAGATGGTGAAAAATTTGTCACTGAGAAAGACGATGATGAACAATTTGAATTAATAGACTAATGTAGATGAGCAAAGCTATTTATGGTTTTGCTCATTTTTTACATAATGTTATTTTTATACAAAGTTTTATTTGTTAAAATACAATGGATTTCAGCCTTTAGGATGAATAAATGATGTCCTATTCTAAATATTTCAAAAAGCCAATAGGACTAAGCCTTGACAATGAATATTCCCACCTTTACAATTAACATGTATATTTTACATTTTTGGTATTATTACAATTCGAAAAAAGCCTTGGTGCTTGCTGTATGTTGAGTCTAAACAATGTACATGCCGACACTTGAAAAATGTAACAAAAGTTCATAGCAAGAGGAGGTGTAACGATGGAACCAATTACAATCATCTCCATTTTGCTTGGCCTTATCGTCGGTGCCGTTGTTGGCTATTTTGTTCATAAATCCATTGCTGATGCAAAAGTAGCAGGTGCAAAGAATGCTGCAGAGCAGATTCTTGAAGATGCTAAACGTGATGCTGATTCATTGAAAAAGGAAGCTTTGCTAGAAGCAAAGGATGAAATTCACAAGCTTCGGACTGAAGCAGAGCGTGAGGTTCGTGAACGAAGAAATGAAATGCAAAAACAAGAAAACCGTTTACTGCAAAGAGAAGAGAATTTAGATCGAAAAGAGGAAACGTTAAACAAGCGTGAAAATCTTTTAGAAAAGAAGGATGATTCTCTAAACCAAAGACAACAGCATATTGAAGAGATGGAAAGCAAAGTGGACGAGTTAGTACGAAAACAACAAACTGAACTCGAACGAATATCGAGCTTAACGCGCGAGGAAGCAAAAACAATCATTATTGATCGAATGGAGCAGGAACTTACCCATGACACTGCGATAATGATCAAGGAAAGCGAAAATCGTGCAAAAGAGGAAGCCGACAAGAAAGCAAAGGAAATACTTTCGTTAGCAATCCAGCGTTGCGCTGCTGACCATGTTGCGGAAACGACTGTCTCTGTCGTCAACCTGCCAAATGACGAAATGAAGGGCCGTATTATTGGCCGTGAAGGAAGAAATATTCGTACGCTTGAAACGTTAACAGGAATTGATTTAATCATTGATGATACTCCTGAAGCTGTCATTCTATCAGGTTTTGATCCTATTCGTCGCGAAACGGCTCGCTTAGCACTGGAGAAATTGGTCCAAGACGGGCGGATCCATCCAGCACGAATTGAGGAAATGGTAGAAAAATCACGTCGCGAAGTAGATGAGTATATCCGTGAAGTGGGTGAGCAAACCACCTTTGAAGTGGGTGTTCATGGACTCCATCCAGATCTGATCAAAATTCTTGGTCGCTTAAAATTCCGTACTAGTTACGGGCAAAACGTATTAAAGCATTCAATGGAAGTTGCGCAACTGTCTGGTTTACTTGCTGCTGAACTTGGCCAAGATGAAACTTTGGCACGTCGTGCGGGCTTGCTTCATGATATTGGGAAAGCCATCGACCATGAAGTAGAAGGCAGCCATGTTGAAATTGGTGTTGAACTTGCAACCAAATACAAGGAACATCCGGTAGTAATCAATAGTATTGCTTCCCATCATGGGGATACAGAGGCAACATCTATCATAGCCGTTTTAGTTGCAGCAGCAGATGCCTTATCAGCTGCAAGACCAGGTGCACGTAGTGAGACGCTTGAAAACTATATTCGCCGTCTTGAAAAGTTAGAGGAGATTTCGGAATCCTATGAAGGTGTAGAGAAATCCTTTGCCATTCAAGCAGGTCGAGAGGTACGTATTATAGTTAGACCGGATTCAGTTGATGATCTTGCTGCTCATCGATTAGCACGCGATATTCGTAAGCGCATTGAAGAAGAGCTTGATTATCCAGGTCATATTAAAGTGACAGTTATTCGTGAGACACGGGCTGTTGAATACGCAAAATAAAGCGGTGCGCATGCACCGCTTTATTTTTTGCAGCAACTAATCCGATTAAATAATGCCTGAATGTGATACAATTTATACAATAACTATTTTTTTAACGAAAGGAACAAAAATGAATCTACTTTTTATCGGTGATGTCGTCGGTTCACCAGGCCGGGACATGGTAAAGGAATATTTGCCAAAATTAAAAGAAAAATATCGTCCTAATTTTACTATTATCAATGGGGAGAATGCAGCAGGAGGCAAGGGGATTACTGAAAAAATCTATCGTGAATTCTTAGGGTATGGGGCACAGGCAGTAACACTAGGTAATCACTCATGGGATAATCGTGAAATTTTTGAATTTATCGGTACTGCAAAAAATATGGTTAGACCAGCAAATTTTCCAGAAGGAACACCAGGGAAGGGTATGGCATTTTTTAAAGTCAATGATTTAGAAGTTGCCGTTATTAATCTGCAGGGTCGAACCTTTATGGCTCCATTGGATTGTCCTTTTAAGAAAGCTGACGAATTAGTTGAAATTGCCAGGGAGAGAACCCCATATATTTTTGTGGATTTTCATGCGGAAGTAACAAGTGAGAAACAGGCAATGGGTTGGTATTTAGATGGAAGGGTCTCTGCCGTTGTGGGGACACATACACATGTTCAAACGGCCGATAACCGGGTTTTACCGGGAGGCACAGGATATTTATCTGATGTAGGGATGACAGGGCCGTATGATGGCATTTTAGGGGTGGAGAGAGAAGCAGTCCTTAAAAGGTTCCTAACCAGTCTGCCAGTCCGGTTTGAAGTGGCAACCGCAGGAAGAATTCAGTTAAGTGCAGTTATGATTGAACTAGATCGTAAAACAGGCTTAACAAAAAAGATACAGCCCATTTTAATAAATGATGACCATCCGTTTTACTCTTAAGAGCAAATTTCATTTGCTCTTTTTTTGTCCAAGCCGGAATATGTTTTTTGACAAATGAATATAGTAGCAGTGGAATGTTATAACCTGATTTGTTCATGAAACTGCTCATGCGGGATCGGGATTTTCTAAGGAGGAGCTAGAAATGGATATATTAAAAGTTTCAGCAAAATCTAATCCTAATTCTGTAGCTGGTGCGCTTGCCGGGGTTCTGCGTGAAAGAGGTGCAGCGGAAATACAGGCAATTGGGGCGGGTGCATTGAATCAAGCCGTAAAGGCAGTAGCGATTGCTCGAGGATTTGTAGCACCTAGCGGAGTTGATTTAATCTGTATCCCTGCGTTTACCGATATTTTAATTGACGGGGAAGAACGCACAGCTATCAAGCTAATTGTAGAACCACGTTGAAAGAGATAGACTATTTATAGGAGACCAAACAAAAGGACATTTACCTTTACCTGCTTGTTTTCAAGCAGGTATTTTTTAGGTTTTATTTCTCACTAATTGGTATTAAATGATATTTACTTATTAAAGTATTATTCTACCATAACCTTTAATAATTTTTAAAATTCAAATCATGAATGTGCATAGCTTGAATTAATATTGCAAAACGCCGTATAATGCGGATAAATCATGTTTTTTTATTTGTAATCTTGTAGAAAGCAAGTATATTTCAAATAATAAAAAAATATTCATATTTTAGACATTATTTCGCTTTAAAGGGTTGCAATTTTTAGTTCATAGGTCTAGAATTGTAAGCGTTTAGTACATATCCTTTCTCCTTTTTATTAGTCTTTTTATATAAAATGGGCTAATTTCTAGTGATTTACTCGGAATAGTGCTAAAATAATAAATGGATCATCAAAACTACTTATTTTTACATATCCAAAGGGGTGTAAGTCATGATCAATCAACTTTCATGGAAAGTTGGAGGACAACAAGGGGAAGGTATTGAAAGTACTGGGGAAATCTTTGCTATTGCACTGAATCGCCTGGGATATTACTTGTATGGTTATCGTCACTTTTCTTCACGTATTAAAGGTGGTCATACCAACAATAAAATCAGAGTTAGTACTACAGAAGTTCGTTCTATTTCTGATGACTTAGATATCCTTGTAGCATTTGACCAGGAAACTATTGATGTAAACTACAAAGAATTACACAGTAATGGAGTAATCCTTGCTGATGCAAAATTCAATCCAAAGAAGCCGGAAGATACTGAAGCTACATTGTATGCGGTTCCATTTACTGAAATTGCGACAGAGCTCGGAACTTCTCTAATGAAAAACATGGTTGCAATTGGTGCAACTTCTGCTGTATTAGACTTAGATATTCATGTATTTGAAGTAGTAGTTCGCGAGATTTTTGGTAAAAAAGGCGACCAAGTAGTTGCAAAAAATATGGATGCGATCAAAGCTGGCTTTGATAAAATGAAGGAAAATCTTGCAGTGGGCACCCAAACAATGGAGCTTGAAAAGGCTGATGGCAAAAAGCGGATGTTCATGATTGGAAATGACGCTATTGCTCTTGGAGCTATTGCAGGCGGATGCCGTTTTATGGCAGCCTACCCAATTACACCAGCTTCTGAAATAATGGAATATTTGATTAAAAAGCTACCTGCACTAGGTGGTACTGTAATTCAAACCGAAGATGAAATTGCTGCATGTACAATGGCAATTGGAGCAAACTACGGCGGTGTTCGTACAATTACTGCTTCAGCAGGTCCAGGATTATCTTTAAAAATGGAAGCAATTGGCCTATCAGGTATTACTGAAACGCCACTAGTAATTGTTGACACGCAACGTGGCGGTCCATCAACAGGATTACCAACAAAACAAGAACAATCAGACCTTATGGCGATGATTTATGGAACACATGGTGAAATTCCGAAAATTGTAATGGCTCCAAGCACTGTTGAAGAAGCATTCTATGATACAGCTGAAGCATTCAATTTAGCAGAAGAATATCAATGTCCAGTCATTATTTTATCTGACCTACAATTATCCTTGGGTAAACAAACGGTTGAACCATTAAATTATGACAAGGTTGAAATCAGACGTGGAAAATTGGTAACAGGGGACATACCCGCTAACGAAAACAATGCATATTTTAAACGCTATGAAGTAACAGAGGACGGAGTTTCTCCACGTGTAATCCCTGGTATGAAAAATGGTATTCATCACGTAACAGGTGTCGAGCATGATGAGACTGGTAAACCATCCGAATCTGCTCCAAACCGAATTGCGCAAATGGATAAGCGTTTCCGTAAGGTCGAAAATATCCGCTTTAATACACCAGTATATAAAAATGTTAAGCACGAAGATGCTGATGTACTATTTGTAGGTTTTAATTCGACTCGTGGTGTTATTGAAGAAGCAATGATTCGTTTAGAGAAAGATGGCTTAAAAGTAAATCATGCTCATATTCGTTTGATCCATCCATTCCCAACTGACGAAGTTCTTCCGCTTGTTCGTTCTGCGAAGAAAGTTGTTGTAGTGGAAAACAATGCAACTGGACAATTAGCCAATATTATGAAAATGAATGTTGGACATGCTGAAAAAATTACTAAGCATCTTAAATATGATGGTAATCCGTTCCTACCACACGAAGTATATACAAAATGTAAGGAGTTGTTCTAAATGGCCACTTTTAAAGACTTTCGTAACAATGTAAAACCGAACTGGTGCCCTGGCTGTGGCGACTTCTCCGTACAAGCGGCAATGCAACGTGCGGCAGCAAATGTAGGCTTAGAGCCAGAAAACTTAGCTGTAATTTCTGGAATCGGCTGTTCAGGACGTATTTCCGGTTATATTAATTCATATGGCTTCCATGGGATTCATGGTCGTTCACTTCCAATCGCACAGGGTGTTAAAATGGCTAATCGTGATTTAACTGTTATCGCCTCTGGTGGTGACGGTGACGGTTATGCGATCGGGATGGGGCATACGATTCATGCCATTCGTCGTAATCTCGATATTACTTATATCGTTATGGATAACCAAATATATGGTTTGACTAAAGGTCAAACTTCGCCACGTTCAGCTACAGGCTTTAAAACAAAGTCAACTCCGATGGGGTCAATTGAGCAATCAATTTCTCCGATGGAAATGGCGTTGACTGTAGGAGCAACATTTGTTGCACAAAGTTTCTCTACAGATCTAAAAGATTTAACTGCCTTAATTGAAGCCGGTTTAAAACACAAAGGATTTTCTTTAATCAATGTTTTCAGCCCTTGTGTTACTTATAATAAGGTAAACACCTATGATTGGTTTAAAGAAAATCTAACAAAACTTAGTGATATAGAGGGTTATGATCCTTCAAATCGCGAAGATGCAATGCAGACATTAATGAAGCATAATGGTCTTGTTACAGGACTTATTTATCAAAATACTGAGCGTAAGTCTTATCAAGAACTGATCACTGGCTACTCGGAAGCACCGTTAGCAAAAGCTGACCTTAATCTTGACCAAAATTATTTTGATAAATTAGTTTCTGAATTTATCTAATGATAGTAGCAAAATCCCGTGACTTGACGTCACGGGATTTTCTATTGTTTTCAATCAAGTTAACCTTTATACTATA
Organism: Bacillus sp. ISL-77; assembly: GCF_018613105.1. Taxonomy (NCBI): domain Bacteria; kingdom Bacillati; phylum Bacillota; class Bacilli; order Caryophanales; family Bacillaceae; genus Bacillus; species Bacillus sp. ISL-77. The sequence goes on along the minus strand of NZ_JAGGQY010000031.1, from coordinate 70,079 downwards.
ATAATGTGCGGAGAAAGTCTGGAGTCTTCATTCATCTTTTGCACAGATTAAAATCTTAAAAATTTAATAGATGAATTACGTAATATGAAAAGAAAGGGGCATTTGAACAAATGAATGAAAAACAACGTTTAGAAGGTCAGAAAGTCGAGTCTGTTAATTCTTCGGACAAAAAATCCGCCAAGGATTACAGCAAGTACTTTGAACAAGTAATTACTGCACCTTCTTTAACAGAAGCGAAGAAACGCGGAAAAGAAGAAGTAAAGTACCATAATGATTTTTCTATTTCTGAAGAATTTCGTGGAATGGGCGAGGGGCGGAAATTTTATATCCGTACTTATGGCTGTCAAATGAACGAACATGATACTGAAGTAATGGCTGGGATTTTCTTAGCATTAGGCTATGAACCAACCGACAGCACGGAGGATGCAAATGTCATTCTTTTAAATACATGCGCGATCAGGGAGAACGCTGAAAATAAAGTGTTCGGTGAACTTGGCCATTTAAAGTCCTTGAAATTGGAAAAGCCTGATTTACTTATCGGTGTTTGTGGGTGTATGTCTCAAGAGGAATCTGTAGTTAATAAGATTCTCAAAACCTACCATCAGGTCGATATGATTTTTGGTACCCATAATATTCATCGTTTACCAAATATATTGCATGAAGCATATATGTCAAAAGAATTGGTTGTTGAAGTATGGTCAAAAGAAGGCGACGTGATTGAAAACCTTCCAAAAGTACGCCGTGGAAATATTAAAGCATGGGTTAACATCATGTACGGCTGCGATAAATTCTGTACTTATTGCATCGTCCCTTTCACCCGTGGAAAGGAACGAAGCCGTCGTCCAGAAGAAATTATCCAAGAAGTACGTCATCTAGCTGCACAAGGCTACCAAGAAGTTACTTTGCTTGGTCAAAACGTGAATGCCTATGGGAAAGATTTAGAGGACGGAACTTATGGACTTGGTGAACTGATGGATGAATTGCGAAAAATTGATATTCCAAGGATTCGTTTTACAACAAGCCACCCGCGTGACTTTGATGATCGTCTAATTGAGGTCCTTGCCAAAGGCGGCAATTTAATGGATCATATCCATTTGCCAGTGCAATCAGGTTCAACCGATGTGCTAAAAATCATGGCTCGTAAATATTCAAGAGAACAATATTTAGAGCTTGTTAAAAAAATCAAAGCGGCCATTCCGAATGTTGCTTTAACAACGGATATTATCGTTGGTTATCCGAACGAAACAGACGAACAGTTTGAAGAAACGATGTCCCTCTATCGTGAAGTTGGTTATGAATTAGCATATACATTTATTTATTCTCCGCGTGAAGGTACTCCAGCTGCAAAAATGGAGGATAACGTTCCGATGGAAGTAAAGAAAGCACGCTTACAACGCTTAAATGCTCTTGTGAATGAGCTTTCATTAGAAGCTATGAAAAAACATGAAGGCCAAATCCTTGAAGTTCTTGTTGAAGGGGAAAGTAAGAACAATCCTGATGTTCTTGCAGGCTACACTTCTAGGAGTAAGCTTGTAAACTTTGTTGCACCAAAATCAGCGATTGGCAAGATTGTAAAAGTAAAAATTACACAAGCAAAAACATGGTCATTAAACGGAGAAATGGTGGAAGAACTAGAACCAGCAGAGGTGAAGTAAAATGGCGAAATATACAAAAGACGATATCGTTGCACGTGCAACTGATTTAGCACGGATGATTGCAGAAACAGAAGAAGTTGACTTTTTTAAACGAGCAGAGGCTCAATTAAATGAAAATAAGAAAGTTCATACCTTAATAGCTGACATTAAGGGATTGCAAAAGCAGGCTGTAAACCTTCAGCATTATGGAAAACCAGAAGCACTAAAAAAGGTAGAAGATAAAATTGCTTCAATTGAGCAAGAGTTGGATGAAATACCTGTGGTCCAGGATTTCAAACAATCACAATTAGAAGTGAATGAATTGCTACAAATCATTGCCTCAACCATTTCGAATACTGTAACCGATGAAATTATCATTTCAACGGGCGGCGATGTATTGTTAGGAGAAACTGGATCTAGCATGCAAAATGGCGGCGGGGCTTGTGAAGGTCACGACGATTGCGATCACGATCATTAATACTCTAGCCAGGCTTTTAACAAAGCCTGGCTTTTTTTTAGGCAGTGTTAAAGGTCAATGTTGATTTATAACCAAGTTGATTGGAGCGGAAATCAACAGCCAAGTTTAACAGAGTTGAACAGAGCTGTTTTAATAAATCTAATCCACTTTTATATTCCCCTGATTCCTGCCATTTTATTAACCTTCGTTTTAAGTACAGGCCAAGAAGGCACACACCTATAAATCCCGCATAAAATGAACTATGACTAAACTTTTATCCAGTACTCATCAAAATAAAAATCACACTAGTCTTATATCATGCATACGATGAAATGAAAATGAATGAGGAGGGTTCGCGCGAAATGGGAGACTATAGAGAGATAATTACCAAGGCCGTAGTAGCGAAAGGACGTAAATTCACCCAGTCCAATCATACGATTAGCCCGGCGCATAGTCCAACAAGTATACTTGGCTGTTGGATCATCAACCATAAATACAATGCGAAAAAGGTTGGCAAGACTGTAGAGATACATGGCTCTTACGACATCAATGTTTGGTATTCATTTAATGATAATACCAAAACAGAAGTTGTTACAGAACGTGTCCAATATACAGATGTCATTAAGTTAAAGTATCGTGACCATGACTGCCTCGATGACAATGAAATAAGTGCTCGAGTGCTGCAGCAGCCTAATTGCTGTGAAGCGGTCATTTCCCCTAATGGTAACAGAATCATCGTCCATGTCGAAAGGGAATTCCTTGTAGAGGTGATTGGCGAGACTAAGGTTTGTGTTCGCGTCAGTTCTGAAGGCTGCAAGGACAATGACGATGAGTGGGGAATGGACGTAGACGATGAAGAATTCGAGGAGTTAAATCCTGATTTCTTAGTCGGCTCAGAAGAAGAATAAAACTAACTAGGAGGTTTTTACTTCCTAGTTTTTTTCTTTTTTCGTAAAAAGGATGGAAAAGTTCTGATTTTAGAATGATTAGATGCTAAAATCAGCAAGCTATTTTAAGGAGGTGTTACTATGGAACCGAGACAGCCTGGAAATAAAAATATGCCTGATTTTGAACAATTAAATGACAGAATTATCGCTGAAAGCTCTCCTTCGCCAATGTTAGTTATTAAAACAAATCTTGACCCAAAAGATGCTTCAGAAAATAATCCGTATTATCATAATACGGAAGTAAAAAACGCTAAAGCAATGAAGGAATACTTTCAGGAATAAGAAAAGCCAGGATATTAAACCTGGCTTTTCATCCATTCTGGTTTTAATAATGATAATACAAACGTATCATGAAATTGCTCATTTTGATTGATATACCCTCGTAGTAATCCTTCCTTCGAGAAGCCTAGCTTAATTAGTAAATTTATGGATGACACATTTTCAGGGTAAACTATAGCTCCAATTCGAAATAAATCCAATTGATTAAAACTAAAGCGGATCACTTCTTTAATCGCCTCTGAACCATAGCCCATCCTCCAATAGTCGGGATGAAGCTCATAACCAATTTCTGCACGCTTATTTTTTAGATGTAAACCATTAAGACCAACAGTGCCGATGATCCTTTGATTTTCCTTTAATTTGATACCCCAGCGGATCCCACGTTTATCAACCAGGTTCTTATGAAACATATCAATTAATCTTGAAGCTTCGACAGGTAAAGTAAAACGATTTGTTCCATAAAAACGGGTCACTTCTTCTAATGATAAAATCTCGTATAGATAATCAACATGCTGATGTGTTAATTCAATTAATTTAAGTCTTTTCGTATTTAAAATGGGAAAAGTCATGGCAACCCTCTCTATTTGTCCCTTTACCCGTATACTCAACAAGAGTGGTAAAAGGGGATTTCCAAATGAATACTAAATTTTTCTGTTAACTAATAGTGTATAATGGCTTATAAGAAATTTCCATTAAATTTTGAATAAATTTATTGAACATTTTATCTTACATAATGGTAAGATGTGTGGAGAAAATCATTTCTTAGATTGACCCTATTCAAAAAATGAATGCCTAATAGATTAGAAGGTGTGCAAATGCAAAAAGCAGAGTATATAAATTTAATAGAAACAGAATTATTACCAAGAATACAATTAACGTCTGACAGTCCGTTTGACCCTATCATTGTAAAAAATATGTCACCGTTATGGAAAACGATCGGAAGCGGTAATTATGCTGGGGTCTTTACACTTGATGCTCATCCAGAGTGGGTGGTAAAAGTTTATGGTCGAAGCCTCGAGGAGCTTAAAAAAGAAATTGATGTTTACAAGAGGTTAGGAAACCATAAAAGTTATTCTTCACTTTATGATTATGGTGAAAATTATTTAATCCTAAAAAAGCTTAACGGTATTACCTTGTTTGATGCTGTGGTAAAGGGAGTTCCAATCCCTGAAGCTGTCATAAAGGATATTGATTCAGGTTTGGATTATGCGAGGTCAGTTGGATTAAATCCCTATGATGTTCACGGCAAGAATGTCGTCATGTTTGAGGGGAAAGGTTATATTGTTGATATTTCTGATTTTTATAAACAAGGGTACTGCAAAAAATGGAAAGATTTAAAAAAAGCTTATTACAAGATTTATTTACCATATATATATAAATATCATCCGCCTATCCCATTTTTTATCGTCGATGCGGTGAGAAAAGGATATCGGATGTATCGTCGTTTGAAAAAAAAGGCAATAAAGAAAAATAAAAATTAGCGAGGTGAAATTATGGATGATCGTCAATTTCGAAACGCAATGGGAAAGTTTGCAACAGGGGTAACGGTGGTCGCAACGGAAGTGGCTGGAAATGTCCATGGAATGACTGCGAATGCATTCATGTCTGTTTCTCTAAATCCAAAACTTGTCGTAATCTCAATTGCTGAAAAAGCACAAATGCTTGAAAAAATAAGACAAAGTAAAAGCTTTTCAGTCAATATACTTGCGGCAGATCAACAAGAATTATCAATGATTTTCGCGGGACAGTCGAAAAATCAACAAGAAATTGTGTTTGACCGCCTCGAGGGTATACCTGTTTTACCAAGAGCAACTGCTCAAATTGTTTGCGAAGTATCAGCGGAGCATGATGAAGGTGATCACACACTCTTTATTGGCAGAGTAACCAATCTTAAAGTTGAAGATTCTGAGCCATTAATCTATTTTAGTGGAAAATACCGATTGTTAGCAGAGGAGTAATTGGTGGGTTAAGCAGATTGATTAGTTTTTTACTAATTTTTGAAAAGATTATAAAAAATAGACTCGATAAGCAAAGATTATCAGTAAAATTTTACTTGATAACGATATGTAAAAAATGCCCTGAAATTTTCAGGGCATTTTTTAGTGTTTTCGCGAAATAACGACTCTAATTCTAAAAATAAAAAATATTTAGAATATATTGACAAGTATTTATTAGGTATGTAGAATTACAGTTAGTAAAAGAAAGCGCTTTTTTTACCGTTTTATACAATTAAAAAAGTAATAAACGTAAAATTAAAATTTTAGTTCTGTTGTTTTGATGGCCAACAAAACAACCTGCTCGAAATTTTTGTTTTATTTTGAAAGCGGATTCATTATCTATTTCAAAACATTTATGAAATGATATGGGAGGTTTACCAATGGCAGTAAAGACCATCAGCAGAAATTTTCTTAAGTTTTTGGTTGTTATTCTTGCTTTCCAAGATGTAGCTGCAGGGGTAGCAGGATCAATAATGGCTGACATCATTAAGGCATTTCCACAATATGACCCCACAATTGTTATGTTAGTTGCTACTTTTCCAGGATTAATACAAATTGTTCCTGCTCTCTTTTATGGTAAACTTTCCAAAATGTTCAAGAAGCGAACACTATTGTTTGTCGGCTTAAGCCTTTTCATCATCGGAGGAGTCCTTCCAACATTTATTGATAACCTATGGTTGATAATTGCTATGAGAGGGATATTAGGACTTGGTGTCGGGATTACAATGCCGTTATCGGTGGACGTTATTACAGATTTCTTTGATGGAAGAGAAAGAGATTTCTTGATTGGATTTGGTACATCAACAATTGCCTGTATCGGAGCAATTTTCTTCCAATTGGTTGGAGGGATCTTAGCGGATGCTTATGGGTGGCATTATGGTTTCCTAACCTACCTGTTCCCTATTTGGATTCTTGCTATTACAATCCTTTACCTGCCCGAGCCTGAGAAGAAACAGGTATCTAAAGCCGATAGTAATCAGGCAGCCGTAAAGATTAAATTGCCAAAAGCAATCTATTGGGTAAGTCTCGGACAGGTCTTTTATTCAGCGCTAATTTTTGGCTATGTAGTAAATATTTCAGTTGTCATTCAAGCGGATAAATTAGGTAATGCCACAGAAGCTGGTTTGGCTATATCCATCTTTACTTTTGGTACTTTAATAGCTGGTTTCCTTTTTGGGAAGATAAAACACAAACTTCCAACCATGTATTTACCGCTTGCTGTTTTAATGACCGGTGTTGGAATGGCCATCTGTTACTACTCTCCAACTCTAACAATGATCTTAATTGGAAGTGTATTCGGTGGCTTTGCGATGGGTATTGGCATTCCAGGAGTATTTACTAGGGTTTCTGAGTTAACTCCAGTAGGTGCTCCTTCAAATGTAGGTTTAGTGGTTGCAGGGCAAGGGATTGGAGGGATTTTAGGGCCTTTTGGATTTCAAGTGATTCAAAATATATTTAACCAAGATATAGGTAGATTCCCATTAGCAGTTAGTGCAATTGGATTAGTTGCATTAGCAATCATTTGGGCCATTTCGGTAATGAAGCCGAAAAGGGATATTGAGGCTACTCTAAGTCAATGACAAAGAAAAAGCTAAAATGATGAGTAGAAAATTCATCATTTTAGCTTTTTATATGAAAAAAATTATTACATGAGAGGGGACGTATGATGGGGAATTCATTACAAAGATTACAAAATAAAGTTGCGATTGTAACGGGCAGTACTTCCGGGATTGGCGAAGCAACCGCTAAATTATTTGCTGCAGAGGGTGCAAAAGTTGTAGTTGTCGGAAGAAGAAGGGAAAACGGAGAAAGAATCGTTGATTCCATCAATAGCCAGGGAGGAGAAGCGATCTTCGTACAGACAGATATGACGGACGAAGAACAAATCATAAATTTAGTAGATAGTACGTTAGAGAGATTTGGTCAAATTGATATTCTTATCAATAATGCAGGGAGAATTATTGAAAAACCATTTATTGAACTAACAAACAGTGATTGGGATGAATTCGTTGCACTTGATGCGTATTCTTATTTCCGTGCCATGCAGTTGGTCCTTCCGCATATGGAAAAACGGTCTTCAGGAAACATTGTCAATGTGACCTCTTTAGCTGCAGTCAGTGTCATGCCTACCCATGCCCTCTATAGTTTTGTTAAAGCAGGAATCACCCATATGTCAAAGGTAGTAGCTGCTGAGTATGCCGGAAAAGGCATCAGGGTGAATTGCTTATTGCCGGGTGTGGTCTATACGGAAATGATTGCCGATAATCCGAATACCCCTCACATGGAAAAAATCATCCCATTGGGCAGAATGTCCACACCAGAAGAACAGGCAAAAACAATTTTATTCATGGTTTCTGATGAATCATCCTATATGACTGGTACATCCATTGTATCTGATGGCGGTGTAAGAGGAATATAGACATCAATCCAAAAAGCAAAGGAGGATATAAAATGCTGTTAAAAGATAAAATAGCCGTTATAACTGGTGGAGCAAAGGGCATGGGAGAAGCTACATCTAAAAAATTCGCCGAACAAGGCGCGACCGTAGTCATTGCCGATTTGGATTTTAATGCTGCCCGTATCGTTTCTGAAAACATCCAAACAGGCGGAGGACAAGCTCGCGCCTATAATCAGGTGGACGTTACTGATCAATCAACCATTAAAACAACAGTAGATCGTACAATTGAGGAATTTGGCCGAATTGATATTTTAGTAAATTGTGCTGGAGGTACCTTTGGTGCCAACGGAAGTAGTGAAAACATTAATATGAATGATTGGGACAGAACCATGAAGCTAAACCTTAATGGTACCCTTAATCCAATCATGGAAATCTTACCCTACATGAAAAAACAAAAATCTGGTAAAATCGTTAATTTCTCTTCCATTGGGGCTTTTAACGCCTATACCGTTGTCCTTCATTACCATGCTGCTAAAGGAGCAGTCGAGAGTCTCACCCATAATCTTGCCTTTGAACTTGCACCGCTCGGAATTCATGCAAACGTCATCTCACCTGGTCCCATCATGACTCCTTTTTGGGACGAATTAATGCCGCCTGGTCCTGAACGAGATCAATTTACAGAGGCTCTTGCCAATAAAGAAGTTCCAATGCAGAGAATGGGGACGGCTGAGGATATTGCAGGAGTCTGTTTGTTTCTGGCTTCTGACTTATCGGATTATGTGACAGGGCAGAAGATAAATGTTGGCGGCGGTATGGGAAATATCATTTCTCATAATTCTACCTTCTTATCGTCTGATGAAAATAAACAGGTTAATAAATGATAGATTTGGCTATTAGTTGAAAAGCATCGCTATTATTTGTCACTATGAAAGATTTGAGGAGGAGGAGATACATTGGATAAAGGTTTAAAAGTACTTAATAAGTCACCATTTCAAAAGCTAACTGCGGTAGCTTCTGCATTAGCACTACTTTCAGGGTGTTCCTATAAAAATATTACGGGTCAGGAAGTAAAAGCAGAGGTTTTAAAGCAGAAAACAAATGAACAAAAACAAAAAAGCCAGCAAAAAGAAGGAGAGGACTCACCCAAACCAAATATTGTGTATATTGTCTTAGACGATTCTGGTTTTTCTGATATTGGAAGCTATGGATCCGAAGTCAAAACGCCTAACTTAGATTGGTTAGCGGAAAACGGACTTCGTTATAACAATTCCCATGTAACGCCGGTGTGTTCACCAACCCGTGCAGCTTTACTTACAGGACGGAATCCACATGATATAGGAATGTCAACAGTAGCCAATTTTGATATGGGCCCTGAATATGAAAACAAACGTGGCAGAATCTATCCGGAAGCGGGAACAATTGCTGAAGTTCTTAGCGAAAATAGCTACAATAATTACGCATTAGGGAAATGGCACTTATCCCCTTCCCACCAAGTAACTCCTGCTGGTCCTTATGAAAATTGGCCGCTAGGCAAAGGCTTTGACCGCTTCTACGGTTTTCTTGAGGACTCTGGTGATCAATATAGACCAGAATTAATACAGGATAACAGTCCGGTTGATGTACCTAAGAAGGAAAACTATCATTTCTCTGAGGATATAGTGGATCGAGCCAATCAATATGTAACCGACCAATCTTCAGTGAATCCAGAAAAACCATTTTTCCTATACTTATCTTTTGGTGCACAGCACCAACCAGTTCAAGTTCCAAAGAAATATATCGATATGTATAAAGGGGTATATGACAAAGGCTGGGATAAAATCCGGGAAGAAAGGTTTAATAAGCAGAAACAATTAGGGATTATTCCAAAAGACACTAAATTACCTGGACTTAACCCAGGAGTTAAGCCGTGGGAGCAACTTACTAATGATGAGAAAAAGGCGTTTATCCGTTTCCAAGAAACATACGCAGGCTTTTTGACGCATACCGATGAGCAAATTGGCCGCTTTATTGAGAAATTACGCTCTGTCGGGGAATTGGAAAATACAATGATTGTTTTCTTATCAGATAACGGGACTAGTTCCATGGGCAAAAATACAGGATCGATTAATCATACACTCCCATATAACGATGTACCTGAAAAATTAGAAGATGTTGTTAAGCATATCGACGATATAGGAAGTGAACGAGCAGGAGCAGAATCTCCGACTGGCTGGGCTCAAGTAAGTAATACCCCTTTTAAATTCTATAAAGCTACAACCTTTGAAGCAGGAATTCATACACCGCTGATTGTTTATTATCCAAAGGTGATTAAAGATAAAGGAGCGATTCGCAATCAGTATGTACATGTAAGTGATATCACTCCCACTGTTTATGATGTATTAGGAATTGATATACCTAAGGAGATAAAGGGAGTAAAGCAAATGGGCCTTCAAGGCAAGAGTTTTGCCGATTCATTTAAAAGTTCCAAATCATTAGGAAAGAAAACACAGTATTTTGAAAATAAAGGGCAGCGGGCCATATATCATGACGGTTGGAAAGCGTTAACACTCCATAAGAAAGGAGACCCTTATGAAAAGGATATCTGGCAGCTTTACCATGTAGCAGAAGACTTTTCTGAAACAAATGACCTTGCGGCAAAATTCCCAGAAAAGGTAAATGAACTGAAGAAGTTATGGGAGGAGGAAGCAAGGAAATATGGAGTATATCCAATGACAGATATCGCTGGAGAAGGATTTTTAACTATCCCTGCGGATTCCATCCGTGCAAGAAATACCTTTACATTTTACCCTGGAATGTCCCGTTTATCAGAGTCAGCTTCACCATTCATTATTAACCGTACCTATTCCATCACGGTCCCAATTGAACGTGACAGCGCAACCGATGATGGCGTCCTCGTTGCTTTAGGAGGTTATGAGAGTGGTTATACGTTATATATAAAAAATAACAAGCTAGTTTATGAATACAACATGGGAAATGCTGTTTATCGAATTGAATCGAAAGAAGATGTGCCTGTAGGAAAATCAGCAATCCGGTTTGAGTTTAGTAAAACTGAAGCCAACAAAGGTATTGGAAGCCTATATATTAATGGACGGAAAGTCGGAGAAGGTAGTATTGACAAAACACATCAATATAAAATTGCCTTCGAAGGATTGGATATCGGTAAGGATACACTCTATCCTGTAAGCCCAGCCTACCAAAATGAAGGAACGTTCGAATTTTCAGGAGAGATTGAAAAAGTCGTCTATGAATTGAAGTAGAAAAATGAAATGCGATTAAGTAAATAAAAAAAGAAATATAAGCCAGTGCCAATGGGGTTACTGGCTTATATTCTAAGAAACGAAGGAGAATAAAAATGGAGAAAACCTATGAACAAACAAAAGGATTTCATATTCTAGCCAAACCATCAGGTCCAATTTGTATTGATTGCCATTATTGTTTTTATACAGAGAAAGAAGCTTTCTTTTCCGAAAAAGGTCGTTTTCGGATGTCAGATGAAACGTTAGAGGAGTTTATTCAGCAATACATAAAATCGCAAGATGTTAATGAAATTCCGTTCGTTTGGCAGGGGGGGGAACCCACCTTAATGGGTCTTGATTTTTATAAGAAAGTGATTGAATTGCAAAAGAAGTATGGTAGCGGGAAAAGAATCACCAACTCTCTGCAAACGAATGGTACACTTTTAAATGAAGAATGGTGTCAATTTCTGGCAAAACATAAATTCCTTGTAGGCCTTAGTCTTGATGGTCCGGAATACATTCATAATGAATATAGAGTTGACCGTGGAGGGGAACCAACATTCCATAAGGTTCAGAAAGCTTTGCGTCTATTAAAAAAATATAAGGTGAATTTTAATGTGTTAGTCTGTGTGACAAAGTATTCTTCTAAGTATCCTCTTGAAATCTATCATTTCTTTAAAGAGGAAGGAGTAGAGTTCATTCAATTCATTCCTATTGTTGAACGAATGCCGGATATGGAAGCCAAAAAAATTGGGCTTCGACATGCCACACCACCTTCCGTAAATCAGGAAGAAGCACAGCAAGCTGTTTCCACTTGGACGGTAGAAGCAGAGAAGTATGGTGACTTTCTTATCACTATTTTTGAAGAGTGGGTAAGAAAGGATGTAGGAAAAATTCTTGTAATGAATTTTGAACAAGCTCTTACCTCTTGGCTTGGACTCCCATCAACAACTTGTATATTTGCAGAAACTTGTGGAAGGGCTGCGATGGTTGAACACAATGGAGATGTGTATTCGTGTGATCATTTTATGTATCCTGAATACCAACTGGGGAATATTTTCGACAATACATTTGTTGAAATGATTGAATCTAACAAACAAAGAGTATTTGGGGAAAATAAAAAATCCTCTCTTCCGGACTACTGCAAAACATGTGAAGTACGTTTTGCGTGCAACGGAGAGTGTCCAAAACACCGCTTTCTTCAAACACCTGATGGCGAGCCAGGATTAAACTATTTGTGTACAGGATATAAAAAATATTTTAACCATATTCATCGATATATGAAAGTAATGGTTCAACTAATTGAAAACGGCTTACCAGCGTCTGAAATAATGGAAGTTATTAAAAGACCTCTAATCATAAAAGGGTATTAATAAAAATTCCCTCTGCGCTTACAAACCGATTAAGTTTTTGAAAAAGTATTCAGAATTTATTGACAAAGTCAAATGAACAAAGGTAAAATTATAGTTAGTTAAAGAAAGCGCTTTTATTACCAATTTTTCCACTATACGTGTAGTAAAAATACGGTACTGAAATTTTAGAGTAATAAGAATTAACATGAAAAATTATTTTTACAAAGTGAGGGTAACGAATATGACAGCAGTTGAAACAAAGAAGGTTCAAACAGGAAGCTATCAAACATTTATACATGAAGGTGGTGATAACTCCTCTGAAACGATCATATTCCTTCATGGGAGCGGACCAGGGGTAAGTGCTAAATCAAACTGGCAGCACATATTACCACATTTTAATGGGAATTTTCATGTAGTCGCACCGGATATTTTCGGGTTTGGAAATACAGACCATCCTGAGACATACCCAAAAAATGGTGCCGAGTGGATGAATGAGAGAATTAAGCAGGTTTTGGCACTGATGGATGATTTAGGGGTAGAAAAAGCACATTTAGTTGGAAACTCTCTCGGTGGTGTCATCGCCCAGCATCTACTAATGTACGCACCTGAACGTTTTGATCGTGTTGTATTAATGGGGGCAGGCGGAGGTTTAACCGAACCAACCCCTGAACTTGCTAAATTGGCAAACTTTCATAAAGACCCAGATCCTGTAGCGTTTAAAAATTTATTAAGTTGGTTTTTATATGATAAAAGTATCCTAGAAGATGAGCTGGAAAAGATTGTTGCAGAACGATTAGAGCTATTTTTAAAGCCCGAAGTTCGCAGATCATATGAGGAGAATTTCTCGAAATCACATTTGTCGGATATGCTTATCCCGCCTTCAGCACTGAAACAGATGGACCATTCTATTTTACTAATTCACGGACATGCTGACCGTTTTGTACCACTCCAAAGCAGCCTTTATGTAATGGACTATTTGCCAAATGCACAGCTGCATGTCTTTAAGCGCTGTGGTCATTGGGCGCAAGTCGAACAAAAAGAAAGATTTATCAAATTAACATCTGATTTTTTCAATGGTGACCTATAAACTAAAACTAACACACCCTTGATCGTCATTATAGTAGATTAGGATAAAACTCTAGTATATCCTAAAGTGACAATAGACACTCGCTAGCGAATTAACATATTATAGGGGTAACTAATCCTAGAAAATAGCAGGTGTATGATATGAAAATTGATAAGGCTTATCGCTATATTAAAAGATTAATTATTGAAGGAATCTGGGAACCAGAAACCTCGATAAATGTGAATGAGATTACGGAAAAACTAAATATGAGCCGGACACCCGTCCACAAGGCATTATCTAAACTTGAGCAAGAAGGATTTCTCACAATTATTCCGCAGGTTGGTGTCTTCGTAAAAAGACCTGACCCAGAAGAGGTTTTAGAACGATTATTAGTTTGTGCCAATTTAGATGCATTAATGACTGAGCAGGCTGCATTAAATCTGAACGAAGAGGAATTTTGTTTTTTGGAAGAAATCTTAACAAAAATGGATAATCCTGGGTTATCAGCTGATGAATACTCTAGCTTAAATATCGATTTTCATCGCATCATTTATGAAGCCTCCAAGTTAACTTATACCTTTAATCTCGCGAAGACACTTTGGGATTATCTGAATTTTGTAGGTAATCCGGAAGAGTTATTCACGGATGAACGTCGGAAACAGTCTCAAACGGAGCATTGGATCATTTTTTATAGTCTACGAGAAAAGGACAGTAAAATGGCCAAAAGATTAATGGAGAAACATATGCGTCGAGTAGCTAAGTTAGTAGGAGAAAAATATCAGGACATTGATTTAAACCAACGTGTGTTTAACTAATCATTTCCACGGCTAATGAAAGAAAGAACAACTACTATTATTGCGGGGGGTACTCGAATGGAACAAAGGGTGTTGGACACAAAAAAAGAATTGGTGGAAAAGGCTAGGTCTCTGATTCCAAAATTACGTGAATATGGGGAAGAAATTGAAAAGACTAATTCATTACCCAAAGAGATTATTGATGATTTGCAAAATGAAGGGACGTTAAAAGTATTACGTCCACATCTATTTGGCGGTTATCAAACAGATATGCGGACATATACAGAGGTTGTCACTGAAATTTCTCGTGGAAATGGGTCGGCAGGCTGGTTTGTCGCACTTAGTAATATTAGGGATTATATGATTTCTTATACGTTTGGAGAAAAAGCTTTAAGCGAAATTTACAAACAAGGGGAAGATGTTGTCCTAGCTGGGAATTTTAAACCAATCAAATGTGACATCAAAAAGGTGGATGGCGGCTATTTTATCGAGGAAGCGCAGTGGCCGTTTGTATCAGGAAGTCCACATGCTGACTGGTGTTACTTTGGGTTTCCAATCTTCGATGAAAACGGCGGCGTAGAAATGGCTATTATGGTTATTCCTCGCAACGAATTAGAGGTCCTTGACGACTGGTATGTAATGGGCTTAAAGGGATCGGGCAGTAATAGCTGTCATATTAAAAATGTGTTTGTACCAGATCACCGTGTGTCATTAGATCGTCTAGCCAGTAAAGGCCATTATCTCATTGAGCCACTAAAAGATGTCGCCTTATACAGGTCATCTTTTGTTCCTTCACTAACTTTGTCGATTGTAGCACCTGCGTTGGGACTAGCAAAGGCCGCAATGGATTTATATATGGAAAGGCTTCCAAAAGCGGGTATAGGAAATACTTTCTATAACAAACAAGCTGAGGCACCAGTAACACATCACCAGGTTGCCCAAGCGCAGCTGAAAATTGATTCAGCTGAGATGCATCTTTATCGAGCTGTAGATAAAATTGATTCCTATGCCGAGCGTGGACAGGTATTGGATAAAAATGAAATTGTCAAAATAAAAGCAGACTTTGGTTATGTGAACCAATTATGTAAAGAATCGATTGATCTCCTAGTTGCTGGGGTTGGCTCGATGTTCACGTATGAAACAAACCCAATTCAAAGAGTTTATCGAGATTTTTTAACCATGCATTTACATGGCTTTATCACTCCATCAAGTTTAATTGAAACCTATGGAAGAGTCTTGTGCGGACAAGAACCGAATACTTATTTTGTTTAATATCCTTCTACTAATCTTTTCAAAAGTGCAACCTTAAATATCTGACTATTACCAAAATTAGATTAATTGATAATTTTCATAAAAATCAAGGAGGTATATGGTATGAGTTTACCAGAAATCGCAAAATTAGGGCACGTTGCATTAGTATCAACGGATCTTGACAAATCACTTTGGTTCTTCAAAGAGTTAATTGGTCTTGAAGAAACAGAAGTAGTTAACGGTACCCATTATTTACGTGCATGGGGTGATTTTGAACATCATACGCTTTCAATTACTGCAGGAGAGAAGTCGTATGTAGACCACATTGCCTGGCGGACAAAACGACCGGAAGATGTTGAAGGATTTGCCCAGCTTCTAAAGGAAGCAGGGACAGAAGTAAATTGGGTTGAAGCTGGTGTAGAAGCGGGCCAAGGAAGAGCGATTCGCTTTCAATTACCAAGTGAGCACCGCTTTGAAATTTATTATGACATGGAAAAGACATTAGCGGAGCCGTCCAAACGGTCGGTATTAAAGAATCAGACTTATAAATCATGGGCACGCGGCGTATCACCACGAAGAATAGACCATGTCAATCTCCTATCATCATTAAAGGCAAATGTCATTTCTGATTATTTAATAGAAAAGTTAGGTTTTAAAATGAGGGAATGTGTTCAAGCTCCAGATGAATCTTTAATTGGTGCCTGGTTAAGTGTCACACCATTGGTGCATGATATCGCAGTAAGCCATGATCCATTTTCACCATCGACACATCAAATTCACCATTTGTCTTACTGGCTTGATAATGCCCAAGATCTTCTTCGGGCGGCAGATATCTTAGCTGAAAATGGGATAAAGTTTAAAGGTCCTGGTAAGCACGGTATTTCGCAAGCTATGTACATTTACGTTGTCGATCCAGGCAGCGGAGTCCGCTTGGAATTGTTCACCAATGGGTATCTAATCTTTGAACCAGACTGGGAGCCGATCGTGTGGACTTTGGATGAAATGGATGTTGGTTTTACCTTCTGGGGCGACCAAACGGACACACTACCAGAAAACAATCCGACGATTGAAGCATAAGAGTTTAGTAGATAACTTAAAATAACACAATCGGAAAAGCAGAAAGGGGTCATTAGAATGGATGATCGATTATTTAGAACCGCCATGGGAAAATTTGCAACAGGTGTAACCGTTATTGCAACAGATGTCGAAGGTGATGTGCATGGAATGACTGCAAATGCCTTCATGTCAGTGTCACTTAGTCCAAAGCTAGTTGTAATCTCGATTGGGGAAAAAGCTAAAATCCTTGAGAAAATAAAACAAAGTCAAACATTTTCAGTCAATATTTTAGCTGCGGATCAACAGGAACTTTCAATGATTTTTGCTGGACAAATAAAAGAGCCACGGGAAGTCATTTTTAATCGTCTTGATGGGAAACCAGTATTAGCTGGTGCCGTCGCCCAAATTGCCTGTGAAGTATCTGCTGAGCACGTCGAAGGGGATCATACCCTTTTTATCGGCAAGGTGACTGATATTAAGCTTGAAGATGCTGAACCACTTCTTTTTTATAGCGGACGCTATCGTACTTTAATAGAGGAATCAACTGTTACATCGAATTAAAAAAAATCACAACCATGCTTTAATAGCATCGACATAAAGGAGCAATGGTAATGGATATTCAAAAAGCTGCTACAGCACTAATGAAAGCGGAAAGTGAGAAACAGCCGATTGCTCCCTTTACTTCATCCACAGAAGAAATTTCTGTGGATGAAGCCTACCAAATTCAGCTGCACCAAATTCATCATAAAGTGGATAAAGGTGCAGTAATTGTTGGGAAAAAAATCGGTCTCACAAGTAAAGCAATGCAGGATATGTTTAATGTGAACGAGCCTGATTATGGGCACCTTCTTAATGACATGATCTATGAGGATGGAGAGACGATTGGACTAAATCAGTTCATCCAGCCAAAGATTGAATTCGAAATCGCCTTTGTCTTAAAAAAAGATTTAAGTGGTCCTGGAGTAACAATGAATGACGTCATCGAAGCGACCGATTACATTGTACCGGCACTCGAAATTATTGACAGTCGGATTAGAGACTGGCAAATCAAGTTCGAAGACACGGTAGCAGACAATGGCTCTTCAGCAGGGGCGGTTATCGGCAAAACAACTGCTAAGATAGATGGGCTTGACCTCACCAAAATTAGCATGAATGTATTTAGGAATAATGAATTTTTGGACTCTGCTGTAAGTGCAGCTGTAATGGGGAATCCTGCTCAAGCCGTTGCCTGGCTTGCTAATGCCCTAGGAAATTACGGTATCTCTCTATATGCTGGTGAAGTTATTCTTGCTGGAGCTCTTTCAAAGGCGATAGTCATAGAGGATGGGGATACATTCACAGCAGAATTTGAACATATGGGTTCAGTATCAGCGAGCTTCAAAAGAAACCGTTAAAAATAAATAAAACACTAGTACGATTTATGTTTGAAGACTCCTTGTATATCGTTATGTGAGGGGTCTTTATTGTAAGAAAAAAATTCCATAAAATGAGGGGTAGTAAAATGGGTATTAAAGTTGTTAGATTTGAACATAAACAAAAAGAGCAATGGGGAGTGGTATCAGGAGATCAAATCCGCCTTTTATCAGGTACATACCAAAGTTTAGCTGATTTTTTGGAGCATGGGAAAGAAGAAGCTCATACCATCAATACTCAAGATAATACAGTATGTGTTGCATTAAATGAAGTGACCATTTTGAGTCCAGTGACAAAGCCAGCACGAATCGTTTGTCAGGGAGTCAATTACTCAGAGCATCGTGCTGAGACGGGAATGGAAGCTGCACGAGCTCCATTTAATATGATTTTTAGCAAAGCTGACAGTTCCCTTTGCGGCGCCACTAGCGAAATTGTAAGGCCGCACGATGTTAAACTACTAGATTATGAATTGGAGCTTGGTCTCGTAATTGGAACAGAAATCGCAGAGGCGTCAGATATAACTGACGAAAACCTTCATCAGTATATCGCCGGGCTGGTGATTGTTAATGATGTTTCTGCGCGAGATGTTCAGCTTTCTCAGGGGCAATGGTTGAAAGGTAAGAGCTACCGAACTTTTTGTCCAACAGGTCCTTATCTTTATTTGCTTGACAAGGAAGAGCTGCCATTGATTCATGATCTTGAGTTAAATCTTTGGGTGAATGATGAATTAAGGCAATCTGCCAATTCAAATCAACTGCTTTACAAACCAGCAGAAACCCTTACAGAGCTCTCGGAAATTATGGATTTATCCCCAGGGGATCTGATTGTTACTGGAACTGCAGGCGGGGTTGCTCTAAATTTAACTCCACAAGTATTGGAACTTTTATCAAACATGGCTATTCCTTATCAACAAAAGTTGGATTTACTTGAAGAGGGACAATTAATCAGTGGCAAATACCTGAAGGATGGCGATGTCATTCGCTGCCAAATTCGTAGCTCAAATGGATTAATCGATCTTGGCGAACAAATAAATAAAGTCGTTCCAAGTATAAAGAAAAGCCATGTAAACTCCTTTTAACCCTTAAATTGAGAGGGGGAATTAATATTGAGTAACTTAGCCCAATCATATAAACCTAGCTCCACAGAAGATGGAAATAAAAAAATCCTTTCAACTTCTGCTGCTTTTGGCCTCCTAAGGAAAGGATTAATAGAGAATCTAGGGACTAAAAGAGCAAAAGGGTTTCTACTTCGTTATGGTTGGAATTTAGGTGTTAGTGATGCAGAAGAAGCAATGAAAACAAGTTCATCGATCAATGACCTTCTTAATCAAGCATCGATTCTTCATTTAAGCACGGGACATTTTAGAGACATGAAGTCCGAAAGAATACTCGAAATGAGTGATTCAGAAACCATTAAATCGATCCTTGGCAAAGGAAAATGGATTGACTCATTTGAAGCAATGGAGCATATCAAGCACCATGGCCAATCAGAAGCACCGGTATGTCATACCTTGACTGGATATGCAAGTGGTTATATGTCAACTGTCTGCAGGAAGAGTGTCATTGTTAAGGAAATTAGCTGTATTGCAATGGGAGATGCTGAATGCTGCTTCGAAGCAAGACTGCAAGAGGATTGGGGAAATGAAATTCAAGAGGAACTTAAATTCTATCATGAAAGTAATATCATTGATGAACTGGAGTATACTTATGAGCAATTGTTAGAGCAGCGGAATTTTATCGAAACCGTATCTAAATTTCATAAGAAATTAACGGAAAGTGTTTCGAATGGAAGCAATCTTCAGGATATTGCTGATAGCACTTTTAAATTATTGAGAATCCCAATTTCTATTGAAGATTTAAGCTTCCAAAAAATTGTATACTCAGGGCTGAAAGAAGAGCAATATATTAGTCTTAATAACAACCTAAAAGAGAATTTAATTCGAAAAAATAGGAATAATCACAACCTGCTGCCATTATTTAATGAAACGACTAGAATAAAGACAGAAAATCAGGAACGATTGATTACTCCCATTATTGTCCAAAAAAAAGTAATTGGATATTGTACCTTTTTTTATTTAAATGAACCAGGGAAAAGTGCAGAAACGGATATTATGTTTATTGAGAGGGTTGCTAATGCCGCCTCATTGTACCTATTAAACGAAAAAACAAGTTTTGAAGCACTTGAAAAAATGAAGGGGTATTTTTTAGAACAAATCCTTAAGGGGCAATATTCCTCCAAGGAGGAAATTATCAAGCGTGGCCGGCATATGGGCTTTGACCTTGAGAACCCTTTTTATATTGCCGCAATTGATTATAAAGAGAAGGGAAAGACCACCCAGAATAGCTTTGATCACTATGACCAAATATTAGAGACCATTGCCAAGTATCTCGATATCCAAGGATATAAAGCGTTAATTGGTCAGTATGAGGGTCAGATTATAATGCTGATACCCGAAACAGCAAATATTATCGCTATAATGCAAAAAATCCTGAAACATATTGAAACAACGTATTCATCTTATCAATATAAAGTCGGAATAAGCGATAAATCCGAGGATATTGAGAGTATATTGGATTATTTCGAAGAGTCATTAATTGCCTTACGGATGTCCACAGATAAAAAAATTAATGGTTTTAAAGATCTAGGGATAGTTGGTGTCCTAATAAATTCAAAAAATGTAAGCGGGATTAAGAAAATTGCAAAACAAGAATTAGGACCACTATATAAATTAAATGATGTGAAACAAAAAGAGTTACTGAAAACACTCTATGTCTTTTTATCCAATGGTGGAAAACTTCAGCAGACGATGGATGACCTTTCCTTATCTATGAGTGGTCTAATGTATCGAATCAATAAGATTGAAACGCTCATCAATAAAGATTTGCGGGATTCTTCCCAAAGCTATCAGCTCTTGCTAATTCTTGACTCACTGATGGCATTAGGAGAGCTAAAAATATAAACAACTAAGGGCAGTCCTAATTGGATTGCTCTTATTTATTGAGTTCATCATTGGATAAAAACCAACAAAAACAACTTGAAAATAGAGTAAATTCCAACAGTTTTTACTCTAGATACGATATACAGAATTTTCTAAAATATAAAAATGTAAGCACTTTCAAATATAAGCTATTTATAGGGAGGAATTTATTTGACTCAAGGACAATCTATTAATCTAATTGAAAAAAGCACGGTGAAGAAAACAATGAAGAGAATTTTACCATTTATTTTGCTTTTGTATGTGGTTGCCTTTTTAGACCGAGTTAATATGGGTTATGCAGCCTTACAGATGAATGCGGATTTGTCATTAACAGCTGAAGTATTTGGCTTGTTGTCTGGTCTATTTTTTATCAGTTATTTCCTCTTTGAAGTTCCTAGTAACATGATTTTGAATAAGGTGGGGGCACGGTTGTGGATTGCCCGTATTATGATTACTTGGGGAATTGTCGTTGTGTTACAAGGCTTTATCCAATCAGCAACCCATTTATATATATTACGCTTTTTACTGGGTGCAGCTGAAGCGGGATTTGTCCCAGGGATCATACTATATTTAACGTTTTGGTTTAGGGCACGGGAACGCGGGAAAGCAACAGCGCTCTTTTTTGTTGCCTTGCCATTAAGTGCGTTGATCGGTGCCCCGTTGTCAACTTGGATCATGGATACAATTTCATGGAGTGGTTTGGCGGGTTGGAGATGGATGTTTATCTTAGAAGGTTTCCCAGCTGTTATTTTAGGTGTTGTGGTTATTTTTTATTTGACCAATAAACCTGCTAACGCAAAATGGTTAACGACGGAAGAAAAAAAATGGCTTGAGGGAGAATTAGATAAGGAACGAAAATTAAGTGCCAAGTTAAATAAAACCTCTCATCTCGGCATGTTGAAAGAGTCAAAATTGTGGAAATTAGCTTTATTTAATATCGCTGGTTTTATCGCTGTGAATGCACTCTCTTATTGGATGCCAAGCATTATTAAATCTTTGTCTTCATCTTCAACGACTAACTTACAAATTGGCTGGTTAGCTATGATTCCATCGATTGTTGCGATTCCGTCGATTCTTTTTACGGGATGGAATGCAGATCGAACGAACTCACACAAATTGCATTTAGGAGCAAGTGTGTTTATTGCCATGGTTGGATTCATTGGCTGTGCTTTTGTTTCAAGCGTTCCACTTATGGTCTTAATGCTCTCCATTACTTCCGCAGGTTTATATGGTATATCAGGTACTTTTTATGCATATATCACTTACTTCTTCTCAGAATCTACTGCACCTGTAGGCATTGCTTTAGTAAGCACTCTTTCCTCATTAGGCGGATTCGTTGGCCCATATATAATGGGTGTTTTCAATTTTAATCAAGCGATGTTTATTATAGCTGGATTCCTGCTTATCAGTTTAATCACACTTACAACACTTAAATTAGCGAAGAAAGATCAGAATGAAATAGAAGACAAAATAGTCGTAGAAATATAATTAAAAAACCAATAAAAACTATCTAAAAATAGTAGGAAGTCAGATGATTTTTTCTCTAGATTAAAATTATTGAATTTTCTAAAATTTAGATAGGGTTAAAATATAAAAAAATGAAAAGGGTTACATTCTAATGGATATTCCCATGATTGTTTTTTTACAGAAGGAGGAGAATTTCATAATGGCAAACATTACTCAACAATTAGTTAAAACGGATAACTTTGAAACATTTGTAAATCGCTCGGGTGAGGGGAATTCTGAAACTATATTATTCTTACATGGCTCAGGACCAGGTGTTTTCGCATGGGCTAACTGGCGATACGCATTAAATGCATGCGGTGAAACATATGACTGTATTGCTCCAGACCTGCTTGGCTTCGGACAGAGTGGACATCCTGAGTCAACTCCAAAGAACAGACAGGGATGGATGGACCTTTGGGTAAATCAGCTGATTGAACTGCTAGATCGCTACGGGATACAAAAGGCTCACGTGGTTGGAAATTCGTTAGGCTGTTCCATTGCATTGGAACTATTACTAGAATATCCTGAACGTTTTGGCCGGGTTGTCTTAATGGGACCTGGAGGGACACCGAATACAAAGCTAAGTCCTGAACTAGCTCGGGCAAAGGGCTTCTACGACAATCCATCCGAAAAGAAAATGCGTCAAATTATGGGCTGGTTCGTGTATGATGTGGAAAAACTTGCCCCAGAAATTGACTCACTTGCTGCTACTCGATATGTGACAGCGATGCGTCCGGAAATACATCTTTCCAACGAATCCATCTTTGCAACAGCAGCTGTCCCTGTGCCAGTAACAGCACTTAAACGGATCCAAAACCCAATCTTACTTGTTCATGGACGTGATGACATGGTTTGCTCAGTTGAATCTAGCTATTACCTACTCTCGCATCTCCAGAATGTTCAATTGCATGTATACGGTAAATGTGGCCACTGGACGCAAATTGAGAACCAAGAAAGTTTTAATAATTTAATTCAAAACTATTTCTCTAGTACAATCTAAAAAACATTAGGAGCGGAGGTATAAAGATGACTTTACCAGAGATTGCAAAGTTAGGACATGTAGCACTCGTCACACCGGATTTGGAAAAATCATTATGGTTTTTCAGGGATGTCATTGGATTAGAAGTAACAGAAGAAAAAAACGGAACCTATTACTTACGTGCATGGGGCGACTTTGAACATCATTCCCTCTCATTAACAGCAGGAGAGAAAGGGTACGTCGATCATATTGGATGGAGAACGAAACGACCGGAAGATGTGGAAGGATTTGCCCAGCTACTTGAAAAAGCTGGAACAGAGGTTAACTGGATTGAAGCGGGCGAAGAAGCCGGACAAGGAAGGGCGATACGCTTTAAACTGCCAAGCCAGCATTCTTTTGAAATTTACTATGATGTAGAAAAACCTAAAGCAGATGAAAAAAGACGTTCTGTCTTAAAAAATCAAACGTACAAAGCATGGGCGCGCGGTTGCTCTCCAAGGCGATTTGACCATGTAAATATTGCTACTTCCATGGATGTCGGTGAAATACTCGATTACTTAGGCAGCCAATTAGGGTTTAAGCTACGTGAATATGTGAAATATCATAAAACAACGACTGTCGCAGGCTGGATGAGCGTTACTCCTTTAGTGCACGATATTGCAGTTATTTCAAGACCGCAAGCAGAAACACCGAACCAGCTTCATCACATTTCCTATTGGCACGATAATGCCCAAGATATCCTAAGGGCTGCTGATATTCTTGCAGAAGAAGGCATTAAATTCATTGGTCCTGGTAAACATGGGGTATCTCAAGCGTTTTATCTCTATGTATGTGACCCTGGCAGCGGCTGCCGTGTGGAATTATTTAGCGGATCCTATTTAATTTTTGAACCAGACTGGGAACCGGTCGAGTGGACGGAAGAAGAGCACTTGATTGCTAACACCTATTGGGGAGAAACCGTAAGCGATAAGGAACTGAATAAACCAACGATCGAAGCGTGATGTATAAGCTGACTCAGGAAATAGCTTGAGTCAGCTTTTTTGAAAGCGAGGGACAGTCTTATGAAGGAAAACAAAATCTATGAAACTGATATTGTTGTAGTAGGGGCAGGGAATGCCGCAATGTGTGCTGCAATAGCTGCACGGGAAAATGGTGCCAATGTCATTGTGCTTGAAAAAGCTCCAGAGGTTGAAAAAGGGGGCAATAGCACGTTTACCCATGGCTCTATTCGTTTTGCCTACAAGGATGTCAATGAGTTAAAGCAAATTATGCCTGACCTTACACAGGAAGATATAGACATGACAGATTTTGGTTCCTATACTGAGGAAGAATTTTTTGATGATATGTGCCGTATAACGGAATATCGTACCGACCCAGAGCTTGCTTCCCTCTTAACAAGTAAAAGCTTTGAAACGATGAAATGGATGCAGTCCCATAAAGTCAGGTGGGTGCCGATTTACGGTCGCCAAGCCTTTAAAGTGGATGGCATCTTTAAATTTTGGGGCGGAATGATTGTTGAATCTGTTGGTGGAGGTCCAGGGTTAGTCGGTGCACTCCACGAGGAAGCTGAACATTTAGGTGTTCATGTATTATTTAATGCGATGGCGACCGAACTCATCCACGATGATGATGGGGTGCATGGGGTGGTTTTTAAACATAATGGAAAAACAACAAAAGTCCATGCGAAAGCAGTTATCTTAGCATCTGGGGGTTTTCATGCCAACCAAGAGATGAGAACTCGATACTTAGGTCCAAATTGGGATTTAGCAAAAGCAAGAGGGAGCCGTTTTAACACCGGCGAGGGCATTCAAATGGCGCTAAATATTGGAGCACTTGCAGCTGGAAACTGGTCAGGCTGTCATTCAGTTGGCGGAGATCGTTATTTACCTGAATTTACAGAAGGGTTCCAAAAACTAAGCTATCCGTTTGGAGTCCTAGTAAACGCCGAAGGAAAACGGTTTGTCGACGAAGGGGCTGACTTTCGAAATTATACCTATGCGAGATATGGGAAATTGATCCTCAAGCAGCCAGGACAATTTGCATGGCAGATATTCGATGCTAAAGTAGCCGGGCTTCTACGCGACGAATATCGGGGAAGAAAGGTAACAAAGGTAAAAGCTAATACCTTAGAAGAATTGGCTGATAAGCTTGACGGTGTGGATAAGGAAGGTTTTTTAAAGACGATAGCGGAATATAATGAGGCTGTCCGTAAAGATATACCATTCAACCCTAATATTAAAGATGGCCGTTGTACAGATGGGTTAGCGGTAAGAAAATCCAATTGGGCAAATACCCTGGATCAAGGTCCATTTGAAGCATATGCCGTTACGTGCGGGATTACCTTTACGTTTGGCGGCTTAAAAATAAACACCAATACCGAAGTTCAAGATGTATTGTCCCAATCGATTCCCGGGTTATATGCTGCGGGTGAACTGGTAGGCGGTCTATTCTACTTTAACTACCCTGGTGGTGCTGGATTAATGGCAGGGTCGGTATTCGGGAAAATTGCCGGTGAAAACGCCTCACGCTTTATTACTCAAGTAAAAGAAAAAGAGGAGATGCTTTAATGACGAAACTTAAAGAATTTGACAATATTCTTGTAGAAAAAGCTAGCTCACTAGTTCCGAAATTAAGGGAAAGGGCGAAGGAAACGGAAGAAATTCGTCGAATCCCTGAAGCCTCAATAAAGGAATTAAAGGAAGCAGGTATGTTCAAGATGCTCCGTCCGAAACGATATGGCGGCTTACAAACCAATATGAAGACCTATGCAGATTGTATTGTCGAGATTTCTCGGGGCTGTGCTTCAACTGGCTGGATTGTAGCGCTCTGTGCGATTCGGGAACTAATGGTCGCTGAATCTTTTACAGAAAAAACGCATTTGGAGATTTTTGGAGAAAATGAGGAAGATGTTCTATTTGCTGGGGTTTATGAACCAAGAAAATGGATTGCGAAGAAAGTGGATGGCGGGTATTTGGTTGAAGAAGGATTTTGGATGTTTTGCTCTGGCTCCCTTCATGCGACATGGGGATACTTTGGGATGGCAATTACAGATGAGGACGGAAAATTAGTCGATCAAGCTTTAATGACGGTGCCATTTGATGAGTTAGAAATCATGGATGATTGGCATACGATGGGCTTAAAAGGAACAGGCAGCAACAGTGTTAAAATGACCAATGTTTTTATCCCAGAACATCGTTGCGTTTCATTTTCTGAAGTTTTGAACGGAAATTTTAATTCACAGCACCTACGTGATATTCCACTATATAATTCGGCACTCTTTCCATCCCTGATCTTATCATTAGGTTTGCCTGGCTTAGGTGTGGTGAAGGCTGCAATGGATTTCTTCCAGGAATTCCTTCCCAATCGAAGAGCTAGTCATATTGGGGTTGAATACTCCAAAGATGCCACAAGCACCCATCTTCTGTTGGCTGATGCCTCTTTAAAAATTGATACCGCTGAAATGCATTATTATCGTGTCGTTCATGAGATTGATTCCTGGGCGGAAAGCGGGAAACACATGGATCGTCACGCACGAGTAAAGACATTGGCAGATATCGGTTATGCAAATCAGATGTGTAAAGAGGCTCTGGATATTTTGATGCTCGCCAGTGGATCAGGGTTTGTTTATGAGGGACACCCTCTCCAAAGAATTTTCCGTGATTTTTGGACACTGTATTCACACCGCTCGCTTTCACCAACGATTACAAAAGAAAACTACGGGCGGGTTCTGGCAGGATTGGAATCGAATGCCCTTAGATACTAACTAAATTCAGTTATCCGCAAGTTGGGGTAGGTTAAGCGCAAGTTGGAACCGGTTATCCGCAAGTTGGGGTAGGTTAAGCGCAAGTTGGAACCGGTTATCCGCAAGTTGGAGTGGCTTATGCGCAAGTTGGAACTCATTATCCGCAAGTTGGATTGCTTAAGCGCAAGTTAGAACTGGTTATCCGCAAGTAGAGTGATAAGTCTATCAGTAAAAACACCTAAAAATCTTCTTTTAGGTGCTTTTTTATGGATTTAAAATGTAAAAAAGTTATTAAATGTGTAAATTAAATACCTCTTTAGATAAAAACCAATAAAAACTATCTAAAAACTGCGCTAACTCAAACGATTTTTACTCTAGATTGAAGTTACCGAATTTTCTAAAATTTAATTATGAACAAAACTTCATTTAATACTTACTAAAATAGATGGGCTAAATCAAATGGGAAGGGATGAGATGCAATGATGACGAGTACTATTTTGGATGTACAGACTGAACTGGTAGAAAAGGCACGATCGTTTGTACCAAGATTACGTGAACGGGCAAAAGAGACAGAGGAAATTCGGAGAATTCCAGATGCCACAATTAACGAATTAAAAGAGTCCGGCCTTTTCTATATCCTTCGCTCAAAACAATTTGGCGGCTACCAAACAAACATGAGAACGTATACGGATATTGTGACGGAAATCTCCCGTGGCTGCGGTTCAACTGGCTGGATTGTTGCCCTATGTTGTATTCGGGAATTGATGATATCGGAATCCTTTTCTGAAATGACGCATCATGAAATTTACGGATCTGGTGATGATATTGTTTTTTCAGGTGTATTTGAACCAAGAAAGATTCAGGTGAAAAAGGTTGAAGGCGGTTACATCATAGAAGAAGGTTATTGGCCGTTTTGCTCTGGTTCCCTTCATGCGACATGGGGATACTTCGGAATGCCAATTGTCGATGAAGATGGAAACGTCGTTGATCAAGGCTTGATTACTTTACCAATGAGCCAAGTGGAAATTACGGACGATTGGCATGTAATGGGACTTTGCGGCACAGGAAGTAACAGTATCAATATGAAAGATGTTTTTGTTCCAGATCACCGGGTTGTATCCTTTACAGACGCCATTGCTGGAAAGTTTCAATCTGATCATTTTCGAGATATTCCACTCTATAATACAGCACTATTCCCTGCGCTGGCGATGTCAATCGGTGTTCCGGGCTTAGGAATGGCGAAGGCAGCTTTAGAATTATTCATGGAAAAATTGCCAAATCGAAGGGCGGCGAATTTGGGGGTTGAATACCTAAGTGATGCCGTTACCACTCATCATCAAGCGGCAGAAGCATCGCTAAAAATTGAAACCGCTGCCATGCACTTTTACCAAGTTGCTGACCGCCTTGATGCTTGCGCTGCAAGTGGCGAGTACATGAGCAAATTTGAAAGAGTCAAGGCATTGGCCAATATCGGCTATGCGGTGCAGTCCTGTAAGGAAGCCATCGATATCTTAATCCTTGCAACGGGTTCGGCCTATGTGGGCAATGGGAACCCGATGCAAAGAATCGGACGTGACTTTGCTGCCTTATACACCCACAGAACAGTTTCGCCAATTACATCCAAAGAAAACTTTGGCCGAGAATTATGTGGTCTTTCAAGCAATACGAAAAATATTTAATAATGATTGAGGCTTAGGTTAAATGATTAGGAGGGAACTGCATGGAAACGATTTATTTGAACCCGGAAAATCTAGCGGACTATCAGCAAAAAGCAAGCCTCAGCGTCATGGCCCTAGGATTTTTTGATGGTATTCATAATGGACACCGTGAAGTGATTAAAACAGCTTTTCAGAAAGCAAAAGAAAGGAATCTTTCACTATCTGTGATGAGTTTCTTTCCACATCCGAAAACAGTTTTATCCAATGGAAAGACACATGTTGATTATCTGATGCCGCTTTCTGATAAGGAAAAAATATTCTGTGAACTGGGGGTCGACATATTTTATATCGTTGAATTCGATAGAGAATTTGCGTCACTTTCCCCAGAAAAGTTTGCAGCTAAGTATTTAGTTGATCTTGGTGTCGTCCATGCAGTTGCCGGCTTTGATTATACCTATGGTTTTCGTGGAGTTGGAAATATGGACCGCTTGATAAGTGATTCAGGCGGGATCCTCGAAGTGACGAAGGTGGATAAAGTGGAATACCAGGGGGAGAAAATTAGTTCAACCTGCATTCGTGAAAAATTGGCAAGTGGAAATATTGAGGATCTGCCAGCATTTTTAGGACGTCTCTATGAAGTGGCATGTGAATGGGACGGTACTTCACTAAGTGTAAGGCCTCATTATACATTGCCTGCTCCGGGAAAATATTTAGTAACGGTAAGAAGAGCAAATCAATCACAAGTACTAGAAATGATTGTTACAAAAGAGAAAGAATTGATTCCGCTAAAATCAGTTTCAGAGTTAGCATCCAATTATAATGGTGTTTTTTCTATCATTTGGCACGAACAAATCCTCGGAAAAGTGAAAAATTCTTATCAAGAGAATGAGTGGATTCAAGGAGTTGTTCAAATCGGATAACCAGAAGTTTTAATAAAAGATAATTTTAAAAAAGGGGGGCTATAAAAAGTGAATAAAACGAAAGAGTTCCAAAAACTTTTACACCAACCTGGTTCATTTATCTTACCAGGTGCTTATGATGCAATGTCCGCTAGATTAATAGAAGAAATCGGCTTTCAAGCGATATACGCCACTGGTGCTGGAATATCCAATGCTCAATTAGGGTGGGCGGATGTAGGCTTGACTTCCTTAAAAGAAGTGGTTGACATTGTAGCAAGGATGACGGATGTGACGACCATTCCGATTGTCGTCGATGCCGATACAGGCTTTGGTAATGCGATTAATGTTATCCGTACTGTAAGAGAGTTTGAGAGAGCAGGTGTAGCAGCGATTCAAATGGAAGACCAGGTTACACCTAAGAAATGCGGCCACTTCAATGGGAAAGATGTTATTTCAAAAGAAGAAATGGTTGGGAAAATCAAAGCCGCTGTTGACACTAGGAGAGATGAAAATCTAGCAATCATCGCCCGTACGGATGCATTAGCCGTAAATGGCATGGAAGATGCATTGGACAGGGCAAATGCCTATGCGGAAGCTGGAGCCGACATTATTTTTGTTGAAGCGCCGACAACCATGGAACAATTAAAGCAAATTACCAGCTCATTAAAAGGGATACCACAGGTAATAAATCTGGTAGAAGGCGGTAAAACCCCGCTGATTACCTTGAAAGAAGCAGAAGAGATCGGATTTAAAATCATGCTTTGCGCTAATACTGTTCTTCGCTCTGCCATCAAAGGAATCATAGAGTCGTTAAGAATATTAAAAGCCGAAGGTTCACACGAAAATGTTCACGAGTTAATTTGTACGTGGGAAGAGCGACAATCACTCTTTAAACTCAATCAGATTAAAGAGTGGGAAAACAAGTATGGAGAAAATCAGTCATTAATTAAAAAGTAATTTTACTTTTTTAATAAATTAAGAACTTTAAAGGAGGACTAAGTTGTGGGGAGAAAAGTAGATTACGACATCGTAGTCATTGGATGTGGAGTTGCCGGGACCTCAGCCGCATTATCTGCCGCTGAAACGGCTAAAAAGGAAAATAAGAACTTAAAAATAGCTATTTTAGAACGAGCTGATTATGACCATAGGGGTGGAAATTCTCGTTGGACTGCCTCCTATATGCGGATGAAGAATCTCGATGAAGTTGCTGATAACTTCGTAGAAGACATGCTGGCTTTTTCAGACAACTATTCCGATCGGGAGTACATAGAAACTCTCGCCAAGGATGCTGGCAGCACACTTCGCTGGGTCCAGGAAAAAGGGGTCGAGTTTGACTACCTGCCAACAATGTTTTTGACCGCATCAAGGCCACGTTTGCTTCCCGTAGGCGGCGGTCGTGCCATCGTTGACACACTATCCCGCCGTGCAGGTGGACTTGGCGTAGAGATTATTTACGAGGCAACTGCTTGGAAATTACTTCTTGATGACGAGGGCGTAGTGAATGGACTAATGGTGCGTGTCAAAGGTGGAACCTCACTTCAATTAAAAGTGGGAGCTGTTGTGTTAGCTTCAGGTGGATTTCAGGGAAATCAGGAGATGATGGCACAATATGTTGGCAGCGATGCTCATAAAGTTCGGACAGTAGCCGAGGGTGGATTGTTTAACAAAGGTGAAGGAATCCGGATGGCAATGGAGCTAGGGGCAAAAACGGCTGGTCAATTTGATTCTTTCCATGCTGAACCGGTCGACCCAAGAAGTAAACGGGAAGAGGCTGCTGTAATGACATACCCTTACTTTATTCTAGTCGATCAGAATGGAAATCGTTTCGTTGATGAGGGGAAAACAACAGTCGATGAGCAATATGAAGAGGTTGCACGGACAATATTTCACGATCTTCCTGGACATATTGCCTATATGATCGGCGATCAAAAGATGTATGAAATTCCAAACTATGAACGAGCTGTGGAAACCGATAAACCGGCCATTGTTGCTGATACGATTGAAGAACTGGCGGAGAAGATTGGCGTGCCTGTCGGCCAATTAACGGCTACGGTTGAATCCTATAACGCTGCTGTTCAACCGGGTGAATTTCATTGGGATAAAAAAGATGGAAAACAGGCGATTGGAATTACGCCGCCAAAGTCCAATTGGGCGATTCCGATTAATAAGGCTCCGTTTATCGCCTATCCAATTGTCTGCTCCAATGTTTTCACCAACGGTGGATTAGCTACTGATACGAATGGGCGTGTTCTGTCTCAAGATCATGATCCGATTCCAGGTTTATATGCAGTCGGTGAAACGGCTGGTCTTTATTACGGGAAATATCCAGGCGGGACATCTGTGCTAAGGGGTCTTGTGTTTGGCCGCCGCGCCGGTGGTCATGCTGTTGCTTACGTAACTGATTCAAAGAAATTAGAGGTTTAAGTAGATGGTTTTCTTGAGAAAGGGTGAGGCTTTTTGGAATTAAAAGACAAGGTGGCGTTAGTAACAGGGGGAGGCAGAGGAATCGGCAGAGAGACCTGTATTCTCCTAGCGAAACAAGGTGCTAAAGTTGCTGTTTTTTCCGACAATGAATCTGAAAGCAAAGAAACTGCTTCCTATATTTCTGAGGTGGTTGGGAGCAAAGCAATCGCCTTTACCGGGGATGTTCGTTCAGAAGAGGATATAAATCACGCAGTCCAGACAACACAAGAAAGTTTGGGTTCGATTGATATATTAATCAATAATGCGGGTGTCATGCTCCTTAAGCCGTTCCATGAAATGACGGTTAAAGAATGGGACTTTGTACAAGATGTTAATATTCGTGGAGTCTATTTATGTACTCGGGCAGTCGTGCCGCAAATGATGGAGAAAAGACACGGTGTGATCATCAATCTATCGTCGATTTGGGGAACAAAAGGCGGTCCTGACAGAAGTGCCTACATTGCTTCCAAATACGCATGTCTCGGATTTTCCAAAGCACTGGGTGAAGAATTAAAGCCATACAAAATTAGAGTGAATGCGGTCTGTCCAGGTCCAGTAAATACAAAGATGATGGATGATTTTGATGTGAATAAAGACAATTGGTTGCATCCACGTGACCTTGCTAATGTCATCGTCGATTTATGTTTACCAAAAAGTGTCGCTGTCACTGCAACCGCTATTGAAGCATTTGGTTACGGACGACCAGTAAATTTATAAATATTTCTAAAAGTTGAAAGGGGAAATCATAATGGAAAAATTAATTCCAGCTATTGAATCAAAAAATATCAGTCTAGCACTTGCTAATAAAATGTTAGAGGCGGCACTTGTTAAGGGAAAAGAACTAGGTATGCCGTTTAGCATCTCAATCGTTGATCGCGTGGGGAACCTAAAAGCGTTTGCTGCCATGGACGGTGCACCAGTATTAAGTTTGGAAATTGCTCAAAATAAAGCATTTTCTGCTGCCACTTATAATAGAGCAACACACGAATGGTACGACAGATTAAAGGATGATCCACCATTGCTGCATGGGATTGTTCACACTCCAAGATTGATTATTTTTGGCGGTGGTTATCCAATCAAAATCAATAACGAACTGATTGGCGGTGTTGGGGTTAGTGGCGGACATTATACTCACGATATGCAGGTTTGCGAGGCAGCATTAGAAGTGCTAAATAACCTAGAGTAAGATGGTGTTGATGGATGGAAACCTATGATTTGATTATTTTAGGCGGCGGACTAGCGGGGATGTGTGCTGCTGTTGCTGCAGGTGAAGCGGGTGCACACGTCCTGCTCCTTGAGAAACAGGATGAACTGGGCGGAAGTACGGTTCTTAGCTCAGGGTATATGGCCTTTGCCGGAACAGATATGCAAGAGAAGGCAGGTATCATCGATTCGACTGAGTCGTTATTGGATGACATGATCGAGGTCGGCGGCGGGGTGAATGAACAGGCACTTGTTGAAGCCTATGGCCAGCACCAATTAGAGACATATAATTGGCTTATTGAGCACGGTGTTGAGTTCCGCTCACTCGAAGCGGTTAGCGGTCACAGTGTTCCCCGCGGACATATTATTGACCCACACCAAGCGATTCAAACACTTAACCGAAGGGTTAAGCAGATGTCAAACGTGACCATTCGATTTAATGCTCCGGCACGAAGACTATTGAAAAATGACGATAGTCGGATTGATCGTGTTTTATATGTGGCCGAAGGGGTAGAGCAATTTGTGCATGCCTCCAAAGGGGTAATCATTGCATCAGGAGGGTTTGCAAAAAGCGAAGATCTTTTAGGGCAGTTTGCTCCCCAATTAAAGGGAGCACTAAGGATTGGCGGCCGTGGAAATCATGGGGACGGAATACGGATGGCATGTGAGCATGGGGCCTGGTTAAAGGATTTACCATACCTGAATGGGACCTATGGATTTCATCCTACAGCTGCTGGACCAGTAAAGTCTCAAGGGTTAGCCTTCTACAAGGGTGCAATCATGGTCAACCAATTTGGGAAACGGTTCGTTAACGAGTCTATTTCTTATAAACTATTAGGAAAGGCTGCTTTCGAGCAGCCTGACCAAGTTAGTTTCCAAGTTTGGGACCAAACGGTAATGAACAAGAGTGTACATGATGATCCTCTCTATGATTTGGAATTACTGAAGCGCCGCCGCCTTCTGTACCAGGCGGACACATTGGAGGATTTGGCTGACTGTATTGATGTACCACTTGAGGTTTTTGAAGAAACGATCTCCAAATACAATCAAGGAATTGAGGATGGAGAAGATCCTGAATTCGGCAGGAAGTCATTAACACATAACTATGGAAAACCAACACCAATTGAGAAGGCACCATTCTATGCATTTGAGTCGACAGTTGCGATGCTGGCAACATACGCAGGGGTGTCGGTGAACTCAGCGGCACAAGTGGTGAATCCATACGGTGAGCCCATTCCAGGATTGTTTGCAGCTGGAGAAGTGACTGGTGGATTCCACGGGGCAGGTTACATGACCGGAAGTTCTTTAGGGAAATGTGCGGTCTTTGGACGGATAGCAGTCCAAGAGGCATTGAAAGAGGTAACAGTAAAATAATTGAATTGCATGGGCTTGGAAAGGCTCAGATTAGTATTCGCTCATAGAATGGGTGAATTCGCCCATAAAACTAAAAAATTCGCTCATAAGATTGGTGAATTCGCCCATAAAATGGTTAAATTCGCTCATAAAATTAGATTCACTGATAGAACTGGGAAATCCGCTGATATGGCTTGAGAATTCGCTTATAGACTATTAAATTTCACTAACAAACGATGAATTTCCGCAAAAATAAACATCGATACACTTTTTTGAAACAAATCTAATAACAAAAACGAACTTTTTATATATATTTTCGAAAAAAGCACAAAAAGGAGGTAAATTTTATGAAAATCTGGCATCAGAGCCTAACCACGATTGACCGGGTTCCTCAATACCGAGATGCAATCATGAACCATGTGCGGAAGATTGCACGACCAGACGTGGAGGTCGTTCTACATGGCATGTCTGAAGAGACATATCCCACACATTACCCCGGGCATTTTATTACTCATTTCTACCTGCAGAACTTGCACCGGGAGCAGTTCGTTCGTGCTGCATTAATGGCTGAAGCCGCAGGATACGATGCGATGTTTATTGGGACCATTCCTGACGTAGGTCTTTTGGAGGCACGCACGCTCGTTGATATCCCTGTGGTTGGTTATGGGCAAGCCTCCTTCCATATGGCATCCATGCTTGGAGACCGTATCGGAGTAGTCAATTTTTTAACCCCATTGGCAGACGAACTTAGACAAAACGCCGCCCGGTACGGCCTCGGCGAAAAGCTCGGACCTATTGTTCCGCTGGAGTCAGGCTTTGATGATGTGCTCGCAGGCTTCAATAATCCTGAGCCAGTTATTGCAGCATTTCGAAGAGCAGCCGAGACTGCCATCTCTCAAGGAGCCGATGTGATTGTCCCAGGAGAGGGGCCGATGAACGTTTTCCTTGCAACCTTCGGGATTTCAAGGATTGGTGACGTACCTGTCGTTGACTCATTTGGTGCCGGAATCAAGATGTGCGAATCACTAGCGGACCTAAAAAGAGTGTCAGGAGTATATATGACCCGGCGCGGTTACTACAACTCAAAACCACCAGCAGAAGCGGTTGCACGATTACGAGAAATGTACGCATTAGATCCATACCCAAATCCTACTAACCAGCGAGGATTAGCAGTAAGGGCAGGAGTAGAAGTAAAAGGTTAACCAAATAAAAAGACAAGAGGTGAACTAGAGATGCATATCGTCGTATGCCTAAAGCATGTTCTTGATCCGGAAATTACTCCGCGTTATTTTCAAATTGACCCAGAGACCAATCGTCCGGTGAATGGAGATTCCGACATGGTTTTGGACTCTTTTGCCGAGAACGCACTTGAATTGGCTATTCAACTTCGAGATAAAACACCGGGTGCTACGGTGACTGCCATCTGCCTGGGTGACGAATCCTCGGAGGAAGTGCTGCGTCGAGCCTTTGCCTTCACGGCAAACGCTGCCGTACGAATTTGGGATTCGGAGTGGGAAAATCTCGACGGTCAGGCCGTTGGACATATCCTTGCGCAAACAATCAAAACCCTTGGTGGTGCGGAGCTTGTACTGACCGGATATCAAGCAAGTGACATTGAGGAAGGCCTTGTTGGACCAGTCATGGCAGAAGAACTTGGGATTCCTTGTGTGACGCTTGTCTCCGAACTTGAACTGGATGAAGACAGAGTGAAGTCTACTTGCGAAGCAGAAGGCGGTTATACTGTGGCGAGTGTTCCGTTTCCAGCTGTTTTTACAATTATCAGTTATGAGGCAAATGTCCCTCGCCTCCCTAAGGTTAAAGATATCCGACTTGCGAGGAGCAAGCCAATTACCCGATTTGAATCAGATGATATTGATTTAGATCATGTTCGGTGTCAGTCGGGCGCTAAATTGGAGCGGGCCTACGTCCTAAACAGAGATGTCAATTGCGAAATCCTTTCTGGCAGCGATGGCTCAGAGCTCGCAGCTGAATTGACTGACAAGCTCTTGGCACTCAAGATATTATAGGAGGTCTCAAACTATGTCCAAAATCCTTATCTTTACAAATCAGCAAGAAGAATCACTAAGCCCTGGTGCCAAGGAAGCACTGGCATTCGGCAGTCGATTGGCAAGTGCCACCGCCGGAAGTGTGGAGGCTGTCTTGGTTGGACCCGCAACTGAGGCTGGTGCAAAGGAAGCAATTGCCTTTGGAGCAAGCAAAGTATATACCATTAATAATCCTTTACTTTCTGAATATCAGGTTGAACTTTACGTAGATAGCCTCTTCACTGTTTTCCAACAATCTGATGCCGATACGCTGCTCCTCTCCTTCGATAGAATGGGTAAGGATCTTGTAGGTCGACTGGCTACACGAATTGGCGCATCTGCCATAACAGAGGTGACTGATTTTAGAACTGAAGGCGGAAAGCTGACATGGGTGCGCCCAATTTATGGTGATAAAGCATATGGGGAGTATTCAACTACACGTCCTAAGGTGGTTGTAGGCATTCGCCAAAAGAGTCAGGAACTGGCTGTACCTGATTCAACACGCATAGGTGAAATCATTTCTGTTGATTACTCCGTTCCAGAGGAAGTCGTTTTAACAAAACTGGTGGTGAAGATTCAGTCGGCCTTGTCAGATATCCGTCTTGAGGATGCTACAATTATTGTCTCCGGCGGTCGAGGTCTTGGCGGATCTGAAGGCTTTCAAGATTTGCAGTCCCTTGCAGAACTACTGGGCGGGACAGTCGGTGCTTCAAGGGCAGCATGTGACGCTGGATGGGTTCCTTCTAACCTGCAGGTAGGACAAACGGGGGCTGTTGTTGCTCCAGACCTTTATATTGCGGTCGGAATATCCGGTGCCAGCCAGCATCTAGCAGGCATTACCAGTGCGAAGACCGTTGTTGCCATCAACACAGATTCAGAAGCACCCATTTTTAAACGGGCCAATTTCGGTGTAATCGCCGACTACAAAACAGTGATACCAGCACTTACGGAAAAACTGAAAAAGGTCCTTGTTTAAGGAATAAACATCTAAAAGATTCATAGCCCTTTTTTAAGTCCTCATTTTGGTGGGACTTATTTTTTGTTTTCTGAAAATTTGGTACAATAGGGTTACCAAAATTTTATATTCAACCTACGAATGATAGAAAGGAGTATTAATGATGGTTTTAAAGCTTGAAAATGTCTCGTTATTACGAGAAGGAAATTGGATTATACAAGATATAAATTGGAAGATTAATAGAGGAGAAAACTGGGTTTTATTTGGATTAAATGGCTCGGGTAAGACAGCCATATTAAATTTAATAAATGCCTATTATTTCCCGACAAAAGGAAAAGTAACTGTACTGGGGATGGAATTTGGGAAAACCTATCTAAGTGAGAAACTGCGTAAACAGATCGGATTTGTCTCTTCATCCCTTCAGGAAAAATTTCATCCAGGGGATAATGCGTTTGAGGTTGTCTTAAGTGGTGCCTTTGCTTCCATCGGTCTTTACGAAACACCGACAGATGAAATGAGAAAAAAGGCTGTTGAACTATTGGAGACACTTGGTTGTATAAGGTATGCGAACCGAAATTACGAAAAATTATCACAAGGGGAAAAGCAACGTGTCTTAATTGCTCGTGCGTTGATGGCTGAACCTTCTTTGCTCATTCTCGATGAACCTACGAATGGATTGGATTTTATCGCGCGCGAACAACTGTTAGAATCGATTGAAAAAATTGCAGAAAATCCCGGTGCTCCGACATTGATTTATGTAACACATCATATCGAAGAAATTTTACCAGTTTTCACTAAAACCTTATTACTAAAAGAGGGACAAGTTTTTGCAGATGGAAAGACATGTGAATTGATATCTAGTCAAAAACTAACGGCGTTTTTCAATCTTCCAGTTCATGTGGAGTGGAAGAACAACAGGCCGATGCTTTCTAGACTACAGGTTGATGAGAAAGATAAACTCAAGGCCTATTGATGATTGAAAAAGGCGCATGAATAATTCATGCGCCAACCCCGCATTATTCGGATTGAGGGTGACGAAGTGAGTGCCAATTTAACATTTTGAAAAAAAGAATTCGGAAGTTTTACATGATAACAAAACGTTTATTTTTAACGAGGATGGAAAGTTGACGCATGAATTTACAGGCAGCATCATTGATCGAAATGAACTTTACCAGATTGTACAAGAGTAAAAATAAGCCTGACTCCTACTAGTACCTGAGAAGCTTTGTTATTTCCTGAGTGGGGAATTAACAAAGCTTCTTTTTAATAAGACCAAAATGTATGCAAGGATAAAAGGGTTAAAGATTTTTGAGAAAAGCATTTTTTTAAGAAAAAAGTATTGAGAGTTATCGCAGGAAAATGTATGATATGGCAAAGATAAAGAACTTTCTGATCCAGAGTTAGTAAAAATAAATCAGCTATTAGCTAAGAATATAGTAATGATGCAATAATTGAAACTTATGCTCAATGAATCTTCCAATCATTGAAATGTAAGGGCTTTTATAAAAATGACACTAGTGATTTTAGTAAACAGAATACATAAGTTGATAGTTTTTTGAAAGGGGATTCATAATTGAAAAAGCTATTACAAATCTATGCCTTCTTATTTATCGTCTACTTTCTATACTTATATAACTATCATATTAATGAGTCGCATTTATCCCAACTAACGCAAGGAGAAGGTCAGGGAGAATTTAGTGAGAAGTTCGTAATGGTTACATTCCAGTCAGGAATTGATTATTGGAAGAACTCTTTAAAAGGGTTTGAGGATGCAGCTCAGAAATTGAATGTATCAGTTGAATACCGGGGGGCTACGCAGCATGATATACATGAACAAATTACTGTGATGGAACAGGTGATTGCCAAAAAGCCTGCGGGAATTGCGATATCCGCTATCGACCCTGACGCATTAGCTAAAACTTTTGAAAAAGCACGGGATATGGGTATTCCTGTAGTTTTATTCGATTCAGGCGCTGCATTGGACAAGGTGTCTTCTTTTTTGGGGACTGATAATTATAAAGCTGGTATAACTGCAGCTCATAAGTTAATTGAACTAATTGGGAGAAAAGGAAAAGTGGCTGTCATTACATCTCCCAATCAATTAAATCATCAAGAAAGAACAAAAGGATTTTTAGACACAATTAAGAAAGAAACTACTGGGGTAGAGGTGATAGCAGTAAAAGATGGAAAGGGGGATCAGCTTGTTTCAAGCAAGGTCGCATTGAACCTCTTAAAGAAGTATCCAGATTTGAAGGGTATTTTTGCTACTGAAGCCAATGGAGGGGTTGGGGTCGGTAAAGCCGTCAGTCTCCTCAAGAAGAATCAAAAAGTGAAAATTGTAAGTTTTGATACAGATAAACAAACTCTGGATCTGATTAAAGATGGTACCATATCTGCAACCTTGGCTCAAGGTACCTGGAGGATGGGTTTTTGGTCTTTACTGTTTTTATTTGATCTCCAACATAAAAATTCTCCAATAATAAAACGTGAATTTTCCGATAAACCTCCAATGACATCATATGTTGATACAGGGATTTCTATTGTTACTAAAGAAAATTTAGAAAATTACTATGCAAAGTGAGCCGCCAAGAAAATGAGAGATTCGAAGATATTGGACAAAAATTTTTTTTTTAAAATTAACAACCTTCCTATCCGATTTAAGTTAATTGTTCTTTTAATGTTAATCAGTATTCTTCCATCTATTGGTCTTGGGTTTCTGACAGGATGGACTGTAGACCGCATTATAGAGAGACAAGTGAACCAAAATACACTGCAGTTAATTGGTCAAGTCAATAAAACACTGGATTTCTATGCCGGTAACATGCAAAACATGAGTTATTTGATAGCTTTTAACCCGGAAATTAAACAATTTTTGTACGAGAAAAAAAGCGAGCAAAGCCAAGGGGTAAAGGATGATTATGAGATACGAACATTTCTGCAAGGGCTTACAACGTTGTATCCAGAAGTAGCAGGCATTCTTGTGGTAAACAGCAATGGTCAGTACATCAGTAACGACATGTATACCCGCTCGATGAAAAGCCTCACTGAAGAGGCGTGGTATCAAGCTGCTGTGAAAAGTGAAGGGATTTTCAAAATCTTAGGGCACCCATTCAGCAGAAACATAACTAGCCATATACATTACAAGGATGACGAGGTTGTATCAGTTGTACGAGCAATTTTAGACCCTGAAACCCAGCAAGTGAAGGGTGTAATATTAATTGATATGAAGCTCAGAGTGATATCGGAAGCGACAAAAGATGTTCGCTTAGGTAAAACAGGTTATTTAATGGTGATTGACGATAAAGGCGAAAATATCTACTCACCATCCGAGCCCTTTCTTAACGAGATTCCTATTGAGTGGCTCCATTCGAATGAATCCGGGAATTTCTCAAAAAAAGTTAAAGGCAATAAGCTTCAATTCATATATAGAAAGTCTCCTTTTACTGGTTGGACAACTGTAGGTGTATTTTCTACAAAAGAATCAGTATTAGAGGTAAGGGAAATTCATTTTTATGTGATTAGTTTTGTCTTCTTCGTTTGTTTGTTTGGCCTTGGGGCCTCCTATTATTTATCCTATTCTATATCAAGACCAATCAGGCAACTCATGTCGTTTATGCGTAAAGCGGAATCTGGAGATTTGTCTGTCCGTTACAAAGGAGAACGAATGGATGAAATCGGGTTACTTGGCCGCAGCTTTAATACGATGCTTGTTCAATTAAATAAACTTATAACACTAAATGAGCTGCAAGAGCGTCAAAAACGTGATGCTGAACTACGAAGTCTTCAGGCTCATATTAAACCTCATTTCCTATACAATACGTTAGACACAATTCATTGGCTGGCCCGGAAAAAAGGTGCTGTAGATGTTGCTGAGGTGGTAGAGTCATTATCAAGACTTTTCCGCATTGGGTTAAGTAAAGGTAACAATATAATTCCTCTAAAAGAAGAAATGGAACATATTAACAGTTATTTAAAGATCCAAAAAGCTAGATATCAAGATAAATTAAATTACACCTTAAATATTGCTTCAAATGTTGAAAAGATCAATGTATTAAAGCTTGTATTACAGCCAATCGTAGAAAACGCCATATATCATGGAATCAAAGAAAGGAGAGGGCCTGGTCATATTATCGTTAAAGCAGAAGAACATGAAGGAAATATAGTTTTCCATGTAATGGATGATGGGAAGGGAATTCCTCCTGAAAAGCTTGAAGCTCTAAGAAGTAAATTGGGAACGTTATTTTCTCAATCTCAGCAATATAAAGGAAGTGAGAATTTCGGGTATGGGATGCTTAATGTCCAAGCCAGAATTAAACTGACTTTTGGAGATGCCTATGGTATATCAATTGATAGTGAATTAGGTAAGGGTACAACAGTAAAGGTGGTCCTTCCTGCCATCAGAGAAAAATGAAGCGATGAAAGAGTTAGAAAGGGGAGCAAATTGTGTGCAAAATCATTGGAATGTATTGATTGCAGATGATGAGCCGATAATACGTGAAGGAATTCGTGAATCTGTAGATTGGCAAGAGCTTCATATGAAGGTTGTAGCAGAAGCGGAAGATGGAGAAGAAGCATTCGAACTTGCCATCGAATATTCAGTAGACATATTGCTGGTAGATTTGAATATGCCAATTATGGATGGTTTGACTTTAATTAAACATGTACGAGAGAGTTTGCCAAACTGTAAAATAATAATTATTTCAGGTCATGACGAATTTACATATGCCCAAGAAGCATTACGCTTAAATGTTAATGATTATATTCTCAAACCCGCAAATCCTGATCAATTACAAAACGTCCTACAGAGTATAAGAAAACAATTGGAAGAAAGAGAACAGCAAAGTGAGTACTTAGCATTAGCGAAAGACCAAATCATAAAAAATATCCCTCTCTTACAGCAAAATTTTTGTCAGGAATGGCTAAAAGGGAATATGACAGAATCTGAAATTATTAAACAACTAAAATTCTTACATTTGCCTCTAGAATGCCCGAAACAGTTTGGTCTCATTCAATGTCATGAAATTTATATCAATAAACCTTTATTGAATGAAAATAATAAACAATTATTTAATTTTACAGAAGATATCGTTGCTGAAGCACTTGAACCCTTCCAAAAAGTTGTTTTTCGTGACCCTTCAGGGTTTATATCAGTTTGTATTTGGGGAAATGTACAAGAAGATGTCGTATTATTGTTGTCAAAGAAATTAAAAAATTATTTGAACACGACACCGAATATGCACTTTGAGCAAGTAACTGGAGAAACATTTGCGATTTCTGAAATTTATAAACACTGCGAAACAATGATGTATGAAAATTTAAAGATCTCACCGATCGTCCGGCGTGCGAGATCCTATCTTAGTGAACATTTTTCAGAAACAGATTTGACATTGGAATCATTGGCACAGTATCTGCAAGTATCCCCTGTTTATCTAAGCAGGATAATGAAAAAGGAATTAGGTACTTCTTTTGTTAGTATGATTACAAATATGCGAATCAGCAAGGCTATTATGCTGCTAAACTCCACAGAACTTTCTATTCTTGAAATTGCCGGAAAAGTTGGATATGACACACAGCATTATTTTAGTACTGCTTTTAAAAAAGTAATGGGTGTATCTCCCAACCAGTATCGAAAAGGTGCAGGTTTTTCAAGTTCGATTTCTAGTAAAGAATAGGAGTAATATAGTTTAATTAGCCAAATATGAATGTACTAAGGGACAGTCCAAATAAAATCATTTGGACTGTTCTATTTTGTTTACGGGGAATTTCGAACAAAAAGTGCTTTCAAACCTAGTGGGTA
The DNA here is from genome assembly GCF_018613105.1 of Bacillus sp. ISL-77. NCBI lineage: Bacteria > Bacillati > Bacillota > Bacilli > Caryophanales > Bacillaceae > Bacillus > Bacillus sp. ISL-77. Next base: position 26,622 of record NZ_JAGGQY010000031.1, on the reverse strand, counting down.
ATTTTTGTTTTTATTATGAAGTATTTTTTGAAAGCGCTTAAAGTTAAGTTGTATTTTTATAAAAATAGTTGTTTTATTGAAAAGACGAAAAAATGACAGGGTGATATATTCATAGCAAGTAATAAAACTTTAACTATGAAAAAAACAAAAGGGGCGATTCAGATGAAAAAGTTGTTGTCTGTAATTATGTTAATAACCTTATTATTTTCGTTGGCAGCATGTGGAAGTAAAAGTACAAGTGGAGATAGTGGATTTGTAGGACTTGCGATGCCTACAAAGTCATCGGAAAGATGGGTAAGTGACGGTCAAAATATGAAAAAAGAATTTGAAAAGTTAGGCTATAAAGTGGACTTGCAATATGCAGAAGACGTAGTAGAGAATCAGGTATCTCAAATTGAGAATATGATTACGAAGGGTGTAAACGTTTTAGTAATTGCGTCAATTGACGGTGAAGCCTTAACAGATGTTTTAGACAAAGCAAACAAGCAAGGGATTAAAGTCATTGCATATGATCGTTTAATTAAAAATAGTAAATATGTCAGCTATTATGCAACATTTGACAACTTTAAAGTAGGTGTTCAACAAGGCTCTTATATTGAAGAAAAATTAGGTTTAAAGGCAGGAAAGGGCCCATTCAATATCGAGTTGTTTGCAGGATCGCCAGATGATAATAATGCCTATTTCTTTTTTGATGGGGCAATGTCAGTATTAAAGCCTTATATTGAATCGGGGATATTAGTCGTAAAAAGCGGTCAAAAGTCATTTGAACAAGGTGCCACATTAAGATGGGACGGTGCAGTTGCACAAGCTAGGATGGATAATCTATTAAGTGCCCACTATACCACTGACAAGGTAGATGCCGTTTTATCACCTTATGATGGAATCAGTATCGGGATCATATCATCTTTAAAAGGTGTTGGTTATGGATCAGCTACTAAACCACTTCCTATTATTACTGGACAAGATGCTGAGCTAGCTTCTATTAAATCAATAATAAAAGGTGAACAGACACAAACAGTGTTTAAAGACACAAGAGAATTGGCTAAAAAAGCTGTTTCTATGGCTGATGCCGTTTTAAAGGGCAAAAAAGCTGAAGTAAATGATACAAAAACGTACGACAATGGTAAAAAAGTCGTTCCTTCATATCTGCTTGAACCGGTTTCAGTTGATAAAGCAAACTATGAATCTGTCTTAGTTGATTCTGGATATTACAAAAAGGAAGAACTAAGTAAATAATTAGTGATTAAAATGATTTAGTGACAGTTGAAGAACCGTCACTAAATCATTTTATAAAATTGCGAGGTTGTGGTGAAACATGTCAAAGATAATTTTAGAAATGAGGAATATTACAAAAGAGTTTCCAGGCGTCAAAGCACTACAAAATGTAAATTTAAAGATAAAAGAGGGCGAAATTCACGCTTTATGTGGAGAAAATGGGGCTGGGAAATCCACTTTAATGAAAGTATTGAGTGGTGTCTATCCACATGGTTCATATACTGGGGATATTCTGTTTGATGGAAAGGTTTGTAAATTTAAGGACATCAAACAAAGTGAAGAATTAGGGATTGTTATTATTCATCAAGAGCTGGCATTGATTCCATATCTATCGATTGCTGAAAATATTTTCCTTGGTAACGAACAAGCGAAAAATGGAATTATCAATTGGAATGAAACAGTGTTAAGGACGAGAGAACTGCTGACAAAGGTAGGTTTAAACGAATCACCAAATACAAAAATCGCAGACTTGGGTGTAGGGAAACAACAATTAACGGAAATAGCGAAGGCACTATCTAAAAATGTAAAATTATTAATATTGGATGAACCTACTGCTGCTTTAAATGAACACGATAGTGAAAACCTATTAAATCTTTTATTAGAGTTTAAAAAACAGGGCATGTCAGCCATTATTATATCGCATAAATTAAATGAAATTTCCAAAGTGGCGGATTCCATCACAATTTTGCGAGACGGCCAAACCGTAGAAACTCTAGATATGAAAGTAGACAAAATTTCAGAAGACAGAATTATCAAAGGAATGGTAGGAAGAGAATTAACGAATCGCTATCCAAAAAGGGATGCGAAAATTGGAAATACTATTTTTGAAGTGAAAAACTGGAATGTCTTTCACGAAATGCATGCAAATCAAAAATTAATTGATAATGTGAATATTCATATTCGTAAAGGTGAGATTGTTGGTATTGCCGGCTTGATGGGCGCAGGAAGAACAGAGTTGGCAATGAGTATCTTTGGGAAATCGTATGGAAAGAAAATAACGGGACAAATATATAAAGATAGTAAAGAAATCCATTTGAATAATGTTAGTCAGGCAATCGAACATGGAATCGCTTATGTTTCTGAAGATCGAAAGGTTAACGGGTTAATCTTAATGGATGATATTAAACAAAACATTACATTAGCCAGCCTTAATAAGATAACCAACAAATTTGTTATTAATAAGAACCAAGAAATTATTGAATCGGAAAAATTCCGTGAAAAATTAAAAATTAAAACTCCTAGTATTCATCAGAAAACTGGAAATCTGAGTGGTGGAAATCAACAAAAAGTTGTATTGAGTAAATGGATCTTTTCAGAACCTGATATCCTGATTTTAGATGAACCTACTCGAGGTATTGATGTAGGCGCAAAGTATGAAATTTACACAATCATTAATCAGTTGGCTACAGATGGAAAAGGGATTTTAGTCATTTCTTCAGAGCTGCCAGAAATTCTTGGGATTTGTGATCGAGTGTATGTAATGAATGAGGGCAGAATAACAGGAGAAGTTTTAAAAGAAGAAGCAACTCAAGAACGTATTATGAAATATATGACCAAAAGTATGGTTTAGGGGGTAGCAAAACATGCAATCGTTAACGCATAAAACGGCTGAAAACGAGAAAGTTGCGGTTCGTGAACCAAAAGTAAATCACATTTTACAACTTTTCAAAAATAATTTGAGACAATACAGTATGATTTTGGCACTAGTTTCAATTATGATTCTTTTTCAAGTTCTAACAGATGGTATTTTATTAAGACCGTTAAATATTACAAACTTAATCTTGCAAAATAGCTATATTTTAGTATTGGCAATAGGAATGATTTTAGTTATTATTACCGGACATATTGATCTATCGGTTGGTTCAATAGCAGCCTTTGTCGGAGCTATATCTGCTATATTAATGGTTAATTATGAAGTTCCGATCTCAGCCGCAATAATAATCTCATTATTAATTGGTGCACTTATTGGCGCTTGGCAAGGATTTTGGGTGGCATATGTCAAAATTCCTGCGTTTATTGTTACTTTAGCAGGAATGCTTTTGTTTAGAGGATTGACCATGGTTGTGTTGGAGGGCAAATCAATCGCCCCATTTCCTGAAACATTTCAAAAAATTAGCTCAGGTTTCATTCCAGATGTGTTTGGTGGAGCGAACCTTCATATTTTAACTCTTGTCATTGGGGCTCTGCTATCTGTCATTCTAATCTTCAATGAATTGAAAATTAGAAAAGCTGAAATAAAATACAATTTAGATGTTTCACCTATAGGAATTTTCATTTTGAAGATTATTGCAATAGTTGCCTTAATTAATGTATTTGTGTATGTTCTTGCTACTTACGAAGGAATTCCTAATATTTTAGTTATCTTGGCTTTATTAATCTTGGCTTATCAATTTATTACAACAAAAACCATAGCAGGGCGTCACATTTATGCGATTGGTGGAAATGAAAAAGCAGCCAGTTTATCAGGGGTCAAAACAAAGCGGGTTACATTCTGGGTCTTTGTAAATATGGGAGTGTTATCGGCTCTATCTGGGCTTCTATTTGCAGCTCGATTAAATGCTGCAACACCTAGAGCTGGAAATCTTTTTGAACTTGATGCGATTGCAGCATGTTTTATTGGCGGGGCATCAGCATATGGTGGAGTAGGTACGGTCCCAGGGGCTATTATTGGTGGACTTGTTATGGGTGTCATGAATAACGGAATGTCCATACTAGGTTTAGGAATAGATTGGCAGCAAGGTATTAAAGGGCTTGTATTATTAGCTGCAGTAGCTTTTGATATTTATAATAAAAACAAATCTTCATAATTTACCTTATTAAATAAGAGTAGACCGCTATCTTTAATTGGTAGCGGTCTTTCTGTAGAGGGTATGTTTTGTCTATGTCGAAATCGTGCAGATAAATTAGAGTCCGCTTTAATCCTAGGACAAGATGTTTGGTTATTCATTGTGCAAGAATCCTAGAAAACAGATAAAAAAAGATATAAACGGAAATAAATAAAAAATAAAAAAATTTATTTTGTATATTCAAAAATAAACAAAAATGTTTTATAATAAAAACAGAATATAATAAACATATTAACAAACAAACGGGGGTATTCAGATGGTAAAGAATCTTTGGGATACTGAAAAGGCATCACAAGTTTTAAAAGGAGTAGAAGAATTAGTGTATCGGTCCAACTTGATTGGATCAGATCGTGCCGTATGTAACTGGGGTGGCGGCAATACATCGATGAAGACAACTGAAAAGGATTTTCGCGGTCGTGATATAGAAGTGATGTGGGTAAAGGGAAGCGGTTCCGATTTGGCAACAATGAAGGCTCATAACTTTACAGGCCTAAACCTAGAAGATATCCGTCCACTATTTGAACTTGATGAAATGACTGATGAGGATATGGTGTCCTATCTTTCACATTGCATGATTGATAGTAAACATCCAAGAGCATCGATCGAAACATTATTACATGCGTTCTTACCATATAACCATGTAGACCACACACATCCAGATGCGATTATTAGCCTATGCTGTGCTGATAATGGGAAGCAGCTTGCTGAAGAGATTTTTGGAAATCGTTTTGTTTGGGTTCCATATGTACGGCCAGGCTTTACACTTTCAAAAATGATCGCAGAAGGAGTAAGAAATAACCCAAATGCGGAGCTTGTCTTAATGGAGAAACATGGACTTGTTACGTGGGGAGAAACTTCAGAAGAGTCCTATGCCAAAACAATTGAAATTATTAATGAAGCAGAACTATATATTAATGAAAGAATTGATGAGGCAGCAGTTTTTGGCGGTCAAAAATATGAATCTCTTACCGACGAAGAAACAACTAGCATCCTAGCAAAAGTAATGCCAGTGATCCGCGGAGCAGTAAGTGATGAAAAGAAAATGCTGTTAACGTTTGACCGTGGTGAAGATGTTATTCAATTTGTAAACAGTCACCAAGCACCAGAGCTTTCTCAAGTAGGTGCGGCCTGTCCAGACCATCTTGTCCACACAAAAATGGTCCCACTTTATATCAATTGGGATCCACAAACGAAGGACGTAGAAGCCTTAATTGCTAGTGTAAAAGAAGGGATTGCCAATTTCAAAGCACAGTACAAAGAATACTTTGAGCGCAACAAAAATGAAGGCGATAAAATATTTGAACCTGCTCCACGTGTCATCCTTATTCCTGGGGTTGGTATGGTGAACTCTGGAAAGGATGTTAGCAACTCTAGAGTAAGCGGGGCATTATATCATCGTGCGATTGCTGTTATGAAAGGCTCTACTACATTAGGAAACTTCGTATCTTTAAGCGAGAATGAATCCTACAACGTTGAATATTGGCCATTAGAGCTATATAAATTAACACTTGCGCCTGCAGAGGCAGAATTTTCTAGAAAAATAGCTTTTGTTACCGGTGGTGCGGGTGGAATTGGTAGTGCAACAGCTCGTCGTCTTGTTTCTGAAGGTGCACATGTTGTGCTTGCTGACCTAAATCTGGAAGGTGCAGAAAAGGTTGCTGCTGAAATTAATGAAAAGTTCGGGGCGAATCGTGCTCTTGCCGTTAAGATGGATGTTACTAGTGAAGAGCAAGTTGTAGCAGCGTTTGACCAAACAGCACTAACATATGGCGGTGTAGACATTATTGTCAACAACGCAGGTCTTGCAACATCAAGTCCATTCGAAGAAACAACTCTCAAAGAGTGGAATCTAAATATGAATGTATTAGGTACAGGTTACTTTTTAGTTGCCCGCGAAGCATTCAAGCAAATGAAAGATCAAGCTATTGGCGGTAACATGGTATTTATCGGATCGAAAAACTCAGTGTACGCTGGCAAGAATGCAGCTGCCTACAGCTCTGTGAAAGCACTTGAAACACACTTAGCAAGATGTATTGCGGCTGAAGGCGGCGAATATGGAATTCGTGTAAACTCTGTTCTTCCAGATGCAGTACTTCAAGGTTCAGCGATTTGGGGTTCAAGATGGCGTGAAGAGCGTGCTGCAGCATATGGAATTGATCCTGATCAATTAGAAGAGCACTATCGCAAACGTACAACTCTTTTAGTTAATATCTATCCTTCAGATATCGCTGAATCAATCGCATTCTTTGCCTCATCAAAATCAGATAGAACGACTGGATGTATGTTAACAGTTGATGGCGGGGTACCTGCGGCGTTTACTAGATAAGTTAAGCAAACCAAAAAAATTAGTAAAAAGACCGTTCCATCATCATGGAACGGTCTTTATTGATATTGTTTCTACCATTTTCTCTAATTGCAGACTTATAAGACTCCGCGTTTGCGGGGTGTTTTTTTACACTAAAATGGATTTTATCGAAGGAACTTAAGGTAAAATGGTAGAACTAGCAGACTGAATTATTGGAATATATACAAGATTCGTATTACTGTAAACGATATTTTATATTTCTCTAATCAATTATACTGACCTATACTTTTAAATAAGTGAAGCGCTTACTTGATTAAAAAGATGGGGAGGTATGAACTTAAGTACCAAATGGTGAACGAGAAGAAGTTTCATAGATAGAAATATTCCATAATATTAAGGGGGAAATGAAAAATTGGTAAACAACTATACTAGTACCAAGCCTATAATGAAGGCTCTCGCCCTTGGCTCAATGCTCACCCTCACGGCCACTATGACAGCATGCAGTTCAAATATTTCATTCGCAAAAACAAGCGAAAAACCAAAAGAAAATACGAAAAAAGTTCTAAAAAACCCAACCCAATACGCAAATGGCGACAAAAAACCAAATATTGTCTATATTGTTCTGGATGATATCGGTTTCTCCGACCTCGGCACCTACGGGTCGGAAATAAAAACACCTAATATAGACAAGCTGGCTGCAGACGGACTCCGCTACAATAACTTTAACGCCACTGCACTATGTTCACCAACACGAGCCTCGCTCCTGAACGGCAGAGAAAATAATTCTGTCGGAATGGGACTTGTAGCAAATGTATCATTGGGCCCCGACCGGCCTAACCTCCAGGGAGGTGTCACTCCTGCTGCGGGAACAGTAACCAAGATATTAAAAGAAAATAGCTTTAGCACATTTGGTGTCGGAAAGTGGCACATTGCTCCTATCCATACAGTAACACCTGCAGGACCATTCGATTACTGGCCGCTGTCTAAAGGGTTCGATAGATATTATGGCTATATGGATGGCGAAACAGGCCAGTTCAAACCACAGCTGGTAAACGGAAATGAACTGATTGAAGCACCAAAGACTGAAGGATATAGCTTAGCTGATGATGTGCTAGCACATGCTAAGCAATATATTACGGATCAGGTTTCGATTCTTTTTGAATTATGACTTCAGCGCGGGTTATTCTCCAATACAGGTGCCTGAAAAATATATTGATATGTACGAAGGGGTCTATGATAAAGGCTGGGATGCCATCCGCCAGGAGCGCTTTGAGCGTCAAAAGAAATTTGGCATTATCCCATTTCCCCACGCTTGCACCTTCGGATCCAACAGTGGGGAAATGGGATAGTTTTACAGGAGATCAAAAGAAGCTTTATACACGATTTATGCAGGCATATGCTGGATACATTACACAGGCCGATGAAGAAGTCGGCAAGCTGGTCAGTTATTTGAAGGAAACGGGACAATACGAAAATACCATGATTGTTCTTTTAGGTGATAATGGCGCAGCACCAGAAGGCGGACCGAATGGTACTGACAGCTTTTTCAGTGCACTTACAGCAGGCAGAGTAGCTTCTGTAGATGACCTTATGAAAAAATATGAGCTGATTGGCGGGCCAGATATGCAGGCATTATATCCTAAAGGCTGGGCCCAGGGTTGATGAGGAAACAAAGCTTCCGCAATTGAGCGTTGTTTCATGGGTATATGCGAACCCGGACGGCACACAAATAAAGGTCGCCCTTGGTCATAAAGCATCAAGTATTAAAAATATCCAGAGAAATCCCAATGTGGTCGTCAGATTGATTGGAGGGGGAAGCTGCTATTCAGTGCGTGGCAACGCTCGCGTTTCTGAAGTAATCGAAAGGACCATGAAGCTGTGTGTGGTAACTATTGATATTGAAGAAGTGGAGAATGTTATGTTTTACGGCGGCAAGGTGACGGTTGAACCGAAATATGAAAAGACGTATAATCCCGAACTTGCCAAGAAATTAGATACAGAAGTTTACGAACTTCTAAACAACTATAATGTCTAAAAATAAAGGTAAACTCTTTAATTTAGCAGACGTCTGAATTCAATTCAGGCGTCTGTATTTTTTATATACGGAGAGCGGGGGGCAGACTCTCAGCCAAAAGGCTGCGAGTCTTTTGTAAATCTAGGAATCTAATCGTTACTCTTTTTCTAGCATATTCATGAATAATTGGGCGTTATGGGTCAAGTTGAGTTTACCTTCAGAAGATAGGTAGGTTTCATTGTTCTTCTTATTAATCTCTGCCATGAATTTCTCCATAAATTCTAATGCTTTTTGGACAGATTCTTTTTCCAAGTGGTGTTTTACTTGTTTAAGCGAGTTGTCTAACTGACTGAATAGCGGATCAGTTAACTCTTTATTTTTTCTAAGTTCTGCCATCTTGTTTTAATGCAGATAGAACACTAGGCATAATGAATTCAGGGACCGGAACCTTTGCCCAATCAGTATCACTTCCGAAGTAAAAGCTTGTATAAGAAGGCTGATTATAAGCGGTACTCTGTCTTGCTACTTCTGCCCGGTACTGAGGATCGTGCATTAACGTATATAATTTATGGTTTGTAACCTCTGTGCTCAAATAAATTCGCATCGCAGAACTATCAGTGGTCCTTACCAACAGCTCTTCGCGCCAGTCGCCAAAAATATCAGCAACTAAACTTGGGTTACCCTTTGTTCCATTATTTGTTCGTGTATCTGAAGCAGTAAGAACCTTGCCTTTCTGCCAATCGTCAATAGTAGGTGTATTATTTTCTGCACCATTGACGATTTGTGTCGTCATATCTGCGGACCACTTAATGTTCATGTTCGTACCAGGCGCTTTAGTATTAATTTGCTTACCATCTGCAGTCCATAATCCGACTGCCCAGGTTTCTAAACCAGGGTGTGAAGGATCAACATCACCAACCATACCTCGTCCTGTATCCTTTCCTGTATAGCCGCCATAAATTGTTTTTCCTGTTTTCGCGTCACGAAGTGCATATCCAAATGGAGCCGACGCTGCACCCTCATGAACCATAAAGATTTCCATTCCAGGTCGATTTGGATCAATATCTGTTACATGAAGAGCGTCCCCATGCCCAACTCTAGCAGTGGTACCCGGTGCTGCACTTTCTGCTGGCATGGTATCCATTGAGCTGTACAACAAGGAACCGTCATGATCAATGGTTGCCCCGCCATAGACAATCTCTTGTTTTCCATCACCATCAACGTCTGCTGCACTTAATGAGTGAGCCCCTTGGGTTGTGATTGAACCGTATACTGGATCTGTGCCATCTTTACCGTGCGGGCCATCGTTAAATGGATTACTCATCGGAGTCCATCCGCTGTCGACTGCCCAGTTTTCCTTTATCTTTTTACCATCCCAGCTATATGTAACCAAATTGGTTCTTGTATAATACCCTCGGCCAAATACTGCATATGGCTTCTCGCCATCCAGGTAAGCTACACTTGAAAGGAAACGGTCTACACGGTTACCTGGTTCAATTCTGGCCATCGCATAGTCGCCCCACATCAGACCATCATCATGGCGTCCCGGTTTATAGTCAATCGTATCCATTTCATCACCAGTTTCTCCATTGAAGACTGATAAATACTCAGGTCCATCAACAATAAAGCCTTCAAATGCTCTTAAATTGTTCCGGGCGCTTCTGCTTGGTGCATATACATCCATGAAATAATCCGCTAAACTTTCAGCATCCTCTTTAGATAGCGGATAGTTATATTTCTTTTCAATTCCAAAACATTCTTCAAGTGTTTTTGGCCAGTTACCCTTTACTACTTCTTCATGCTTATCCCAGTCCATAAACATATTAACGACATGATTATAATAATCTTTGCTGCTCAATCGGTAATCATCATTATTGCTATACCCAGCAGCAATGTCTTTTTTAGACATTTTAATAAACTTCTCGGAAGTTACCTTTCCTTCTTTATCAAATTTGATAACCTTTGTACCAGGAGCCGTTTTAAACATAATTTCAGACTTTCCGTCGCCATCAAAATCATATACTAAGAATTGTGTATAATGTGCACCTGACCGAATATTAACACCTAAGTCAATTCGATAAAGAAGTGTTCCATCAAACCTGTAGCAATCAATATAAGTATTGCCGGTATAGCCAACCTGTGACACATCCTTTGCATTGGAAGGATACCATTTGACAAAGAATTCATATTGTCCGTCACCGTCAACATCCCCAACGCTCATATCATTAGCCGAATAAGTATAACTTTCACCTGCTGGGGTGACACCATCGGCCGGTTTATTTAGGGGCAAATCATAATAGGCTTTTCCCCATGCCGTAACGGAAGAACTTTGATCTAATTCTTTTCCATCTAGGATAGAACTTACATAATACTTAGAAGCAGCGTTCCCTTCTTTATCAACAAAGTTGGTACTGTCATTGATCGTCGCGATCTTTTTACCATCCCGATACACATTGAAATTTACACCGGTCAATCCCGTTTCGGAGTACCCCTTCACTTCATTCCCTAACAATCTCCAACTCATAAATACACCCTGAGATGTGGGAATAGCAACTAAACCACGATCAAGATATTCTAATTGGATTCCTTGGCCTTGTTTTGTAGTTTGCTTGATCGTTTCTGCTGAAACACCTGAAAAATTTGATAACAACAGGGGTAAGGCAACAGCAGTGGCTAGAACCTTTTTTGTAATTGAATGTTTTTTCAACTTTAATTACCCTCCTTAAAAATTAATTTTCCAATAGTCGGGAACAAACAATAGCTATGATTGCGCTTACAAAAAATTATATGATCACCTCTCTTAACGAGCGCTCATGACTAATGTGGCTACCCATTCAGCTAGAATCAAGGATGTTAAAAGCACTTTTTATTATATTTCAATTATTCTAAATACTAAATTTAAAATTCAGATATTAATGATGAAAATACAGTGTACTCTTTTATCAAAAATGGCTATTTAAGTCTATTATCACGGTCTAAAAGAACCGAAGGAGTTTTTTCTCTATTAACTTGCATTAGGAAACACTGTTTTTTAATAAAAGATAACTGAATTTTAAATTTTATTTAAAAAAAGTTTAAATATAATAAAGAGTGAAAGCACTATCATAAATTCAGATGTTTACCTTATATCCCTTTGATTACGATTCAATTAAGAGGAGGTAGTTAAATTGCATAAATTCGAAATTGAGAAGAAAATTGAATTGCTTATTGAAAATCTAGTTAATTTAAATGATCCGGATGGTAAGTATGCAATTCCACTTGCAGATGGAAGAAAAATTGATAACAAAAGCTTTAACTATTGGGAATGGACAGCAGGAGTCGGTCTGTATGGAATGATGAAATATTATAAATTAACGAAAAATGAAGAAGTTTTATCAATCATCGTTAAATGGTTTGAAGATCAATTTAAAGAACCTCCAGTAGAAAAAAATGTTAACACGATGGTACAAATGTTAACGCTTGCATATTTGTATGAAGAAACAGGCAATCCTACCTACCTTCCATATTTAGAAACATGGGGTGACTGGTTGTATCATGATATGCCACGAACAAAGGATGGCGGTTTTCAGCATATTGTGTTTGGTAATGAGAATTATCAGCAATTATGGGATGACACCTTGATGATGAGCGTTCTGCCTTTAACAAAAATTGGTTTATTGTTAAATAAACCAGAATATGTTGAAGAAGCCAAGAAACAGTTCTTAATACATATTAAATATTTATTTGATAAGAAAACGGGATTATGGTTCCATGGCTGGACGTTTGAAGGAAACCATAACTTTGCTAAAGCATTATGGGGGCGTGGGAATTCATGGGTAACCATTGCGATTCCTGAGTTCTTGGATTTAGTAGAACTACCTGAAAAGGATCCGGTTCGTCAGGTGTTAATCGATACATTAGATAGACAACTAGAAGCATTACAGTTATGCCAAAATGAAAACGGTTTATGGCACACTCTCTTGCAAGACCCTGCCTCCTATTTGGAAGCCTCTTGTACAGCCGGATTTGCTTTTGGAACATTAAGATCTGTCCGTAAACGCTATGTTGATAAGAAATATATGGATATGGGATTAATGGCAATTAGAGCGGTGATTGAAAATATTAATGTAAACGGAGAATTACAAAACGTATCTGCTGGTACCGCGATGGGTGAAACACAAGAGTTTTATAAAGAAATTCCTGTTACTGCTATGCCATATGGACAATCAATGGCAATTCTTTCATTAGTAGAGTACTTATATCACAGAATATAAGAGAATGAGGGCTAAATAGATGAAAAAACTAAATGTATTAACAAGAATTTCAGATTGTGGAGTTGTGGCTGTTGTCAGAGCTGATTCAAAAGAAAAAGCAATCCAAATCTCTGAAGCATGTGTAATAGGCGGCATTGCTGGTATTGAAGTAACCTTTACCGTACAAGGTGCTGATGAAGTGATTAAAGAACTCACAGCTATTTATGGGAAAGATGGAGAAATTGTAATTGGAGCGGGAACAATTCTTGATGTAGCAACTGCACGTATTGCAATTTTAGCAGGAGCACAATTTATTGTAAGTCCATGCTTTGATGAAGAAACGGCAAAGCTTTGTAATTTATATCAAGTCCCTTACATGCCAGGATGTATGACAATAACAGAAATGAAACATGCACTTGAGCTTGGTGTGGACATTATTAAGCTTTTCCCAGGCAGTGAGTTTGGGCCAGACTTTATTAAAGCAGTTAAAGCACCTCTTCCACAAGTAAACATTATGCCTACTGGCGGTGTAAGCTTAGAAAATACAGCAGACTGGATTAAAAATGGTTGTGTCGCTGTTGGTGTTGGTGGTAATTTAGTTGCCCCGGCAAAAACAGGTGATTTTGATAAAATTACTGAAATGGCAAGGCAATATGTGAATCGAGTAAACGAGGCAAGAGAGGCATCAAGATGAAAAAAATCGTCACATTCGGTGAAATCATGCTGCGTTTATCCACTTTGACGGGCGAGAGACTCTATCAATCAAATCAGCTTACCATGACCTATGGTGGTGCGGAAGCAAATGTAGGAGTATCACTGTCTCAATTTGGATACGATGTATATTTCGTAAGTAAAGTTCCCAATAACCCGATGGGGAAAGCAGTTGAAAGACACTTAAAATCCCATTCTGTTCATACAGATTTGTTAGTAAAAGGCGGGGAACGACTAGGAACCTATTACCTCGAATCTGGTGTCGGTGAAAGAAGTGCACAAGTAACATATGACCGGAAATATTCGAGTTTTTCAAAGCTTTCAATCGATGAGCTAAACATTGATGAAATATTTCATGAGGCTGAACTTTTCCACATAACAGGAATCACTCTTGCTCTTTCAGCAAATCTAAGAGAGATTGTGCTGGCAGCTTTAAAAAGTGCTAAGATCGCAGGTGTAAAAACGAGCTTTGACTTTAATTATCGCTCATCCTTATGGAGTCAACAGGAAGCATCAGACGCTATAAAGCCACTGCTTCCATATATAGACATATGCTTTTGTGGAGAACTAGACGCTATTCATCTACTAGGGATTGAGCCTGCAGACGAAACTCTTCAACGTGAAGACAGACTAATCTATTTTTATAAAAAAATACAAGAAATGTATCCAAACTTCCAATTTATAAGTTCAACCTACCGAGATGTCCTGTCGGCATCGGCAAATAAGCTGCAAGGGAACTTCTATACAAACAACGAGCTATACCAATCGAAAATACATCATATTGATTCTATAGTAGATCGTGTGGGCGGAGGGGATGCATTTGCCGCCGGGGTTTTATATGGAATACTAGAAAACCTCGCACCACAGCGAACAATTGCTTTTGCTACAGCAGCATCAGCATTAAAGCATACCGTTTATGGTGATTGTAATGCATTTACAGCAGATGAGATTTTTCGAGTAGTAGAAAATGGTTCAGGAATAATAAATCGTTAAACATGATAGAAAACAATGGAAAAGGAGAATGCTCAATGGAAACTCGATATGCACATCATCCAGAGGATATGAAAAAGTATACTACCGAAGAATTAAGAAGAGAATTTTTAGTAGAATCACTTTTTGAAGAAGGTCAGGTACATCTAACTTACACTCATGTTGACCGAATGATTTTTGGCGGGGTTACACCCACTGATAAGGAACTAACGATTAAACTCGATAAAGAGCTTGGAGTTAATTACTTCTTAGAACGTCGTGAAATGGGGATTATTAACATTGGTGGAGATGGTTTTGTCATCCTTGACGGTGAGGAATACAATATGCAGCGTAGAGACGGATTATATGTTGGTAAAGGAATCAAAGAGGTGTTATTCCGTTCGGTTGACCCTAACAATCCTGCGAAATTTTATATTAACTCAACCCCTGCACATCATAAATATCCGACCGTAAAAATCGACATAAACGAAATTACACCTTTAGAAGCAGGTGCCCCAGGAACACTGAATGAACGTAAAATCTATCAATATGTCCACCCGAATGTCTGTGAAAGCTGTCAGCTGCAAATGGGGCTAACGATGCTTTCGCCTGGGAGTGTTTGGAATACCATGCCTTGTCATACCCATGAACGGAGGATGGAAGTATACCTATACTTTGATATGGAGCCAGAAACTCGTGTATTCCATTTTATGGGGAAACCAGACGAAACTAGGCATTTGATCATGAAAAATGAGCAGGCTGCTATTTCACCAAGTTGGTCAATCCATACAGGAACAGCCACAAGTAATTATACTTTTATCTGGGGAATGTGCGGTGAAAATATTACTTATACAGATATGGACCATGTAAAAATGGAAGAATTACGATAATACAATACCTAGTTTAAAATAGATAGGTGAGGTGATCCATTTGAATATTGGCATAAGAGCCCATGATATTGAAAACCGTCCATTAGAAGAATTAGTGGAAGAAATTGCTAGTAAAGGGCTCACATCTGTCCAGTTAGCCTTAAGTAAATCAATAGGAACTATTAATACCGAATTAGGTAGTTTAAGTCCAGGTTTAGCCAGCTATATTGGCAAAGAATTCTCGAAACATCATATTCAAATTGCTGTGTTAGGATGCTATTTCAATATGATTCATCCGGACCAAGTTGAAAGAAGAAAAGGAATAGAGCGATTCAAAGAGCATATCCGTTATGCAAGGGATTTTGGCTGCAGCATTGTTGCAACCGAAACAGGTAATGTAAACGCTGAAATCTACTATACCGAAGAAAACTTCAAAGAAGAACCTTTTTTAGAAGTAATTGAAAGTGTCCGGGAGCTCGTACAAGAAGCAGAAAGGTTTGGTGTTATTGTTGGAATCGAACCAGGGGTGAACCACCCTGTCTATTCTCCAAAGGTAATGAGAAGATTGTTAGATACCATCGATTCTAATAATCTTCAAGTGATTCTAGATCCAGTAAATCTCCTAACGATGGATACGTACAAAAATCAAGAAGAGATTTTACAGGAAGCAATGGAGTTATTGGGTGACAGGGTAGTAGTTCTACATGCGAAGGATTTTATCGTCGAAGATAACCAGTTAATACCTACTGCGGTGGGTAAGGGACTTTTAAACTATGATTTCATTTTAAATATGATTAATAAGAAGAAACCATTTATCAATATCTTATTAGAAGAAACAAAAGAACCCTATATTGACGAAAGTATCGCTTTCCTCAACGACAAGTTTAACACATTCATTAAAAAATAAGATTAGCAGGGAAGGGGAGAAAGTCTTGACATCACTTTTTTCATTAGAAGGAAAGGTTGCTTTAATTACCGGGGCTAGCCGTGGTCTCGGGCAAGGCATGGCAGTGGGGTTAGCCGAGGCAGGGGCTGTTGTAATCGGTGCAGGCATGAGTGATATGTCAGCTACCCGAAACCAAATAGAATCAATCGGTGGAATTTTTCATGCATTAAAAGTAGATTTATCAAAACAAGGTGCTGCAACTCAATTGGTCGCAGATGCCTTGTCTATAACAGATCGTATCGATATTTTAGTAAACAATGCAGGAATTATTCGAAGGGCCGAAGCAGAAAACTATTCAGATGAGGACTGGCTGGATGTGATAAATGTGAATCAAAATGCCGTTTTTCAAATCTGCCGCCAAGCGGGCAAACATATGATTGAAAAAGGTTCTGGCAAAATCATTAACATTGCATCCATGCTCTCATTTCAAGGCGGGGTAAGAGTTCCGGCTTATACTGCTAGTAAGCATGCCGTAGCCGGCCTAACCAAATCGTTTGCGAATGAATGGGCAGGCAAGGGGGTTAATATTAACGCCATTGCACCAGGGTATTTTGCAACAGATAATACTGCACCTATCAGAGAAAATGCAGACCGAAATGCCTCTATTACAGCAAGAATTCCTCAAGGACGCTGGGGAACTCCAGAGGATTTAAAGGGAGCTGTTATTTTCTTATCTTCAGATGCTGCTAACTATGTAAATGGACATATTCTAGCAGTTGATGGTGGATGGTTAAGTTCCTAAGAACGAAATGAATAGATAAAAAGCTGCCCATTAAAGTGATGGTGAACTGTAATGGGAGTTTTTTAACATTATCTTCTTAATTAATAGGGGGGAAGAACAATGAATAAAGTTGTCGTTTGTGGATTAAGTAATAGAGCATTAGGAATGTTTATTAATTCAATCCTTCATCAGTTTGGTTCAAATAACCAAATTGTAGGAGTACTAGACAGTGATCCACGAAGAATCGAGATTTGCAAGAATAGTTTTGCAGAATTAAAAACGGTTCCCTCTTATCATCCAGATCAATTCCAACAAATGATAGAAGAAACAAATCCAGACACCGTGATTGTAACCAGCAGAGATGATACCCATATTCATTATATATTACAAGGCTTAGAGAATAACTTGACTGTTATTACAGAAAAGCCAATGGTCACGAAAGCAGAGGATGCAAGAAGAGTAGTAGAAGCGGAAAAGATGAGTAATGGAAAAGTAATCGTTGCGTTTAACTATCGTTACAACCCGTTTCACCGAAAAATAAAAGAACTAATTCTAGAAGGAAAAATAGGCAGAGTAACTTCTGTTGACTTAAATTGGTATATTGATACCTATCATGGCGCCAGCTACTTCAAAAGATGGAACCGTAATCGGAATTTTTCAGGCGGGTTATCGATTCATAAATCGACCCACCATTTTGACTTAGTGAATTGGTGGCTAGATCAGAAACCAGAAGAAGTGTTTGCATATGGTGCATTAAATTACTTTGGGAAAGATGGAGAATTTAATCCAAGCAAAACGGACAACCGTTACTGTAGTACATGCGAAGAAAAACACTTGTGTCAATACTATATGCGCTGGTCCAATCGCCGAAACAATATAAAAATTAAAGATGACCATATTAAAGCTGATAGCATCGAAAAATCGGCACATAACTATACCGATTATCGTCCCGATTCCTGTATCTTTGACCATGAAATTGAAATCGAAGATACGTATGTTGCCACTGTTAAGTATGATAAAGGTTCATTCTTAAGCTATTCCGTAAATTTCTCGCTTCCTTATGAAGGGTACCGTTTAGCGATTAACGGTACCAAAGGAAGAATTGAAACAACTGAATTCCATGAACCAAGCCGGATTCCATTTTCCATTCCGGAACAAACGATTGAGTTCTATCCGCTATTTGGCGGGGCAAAAGAGACAATTCATGTTCTCCAAACAGGAGGCGGACACGGTGGGGGAGATCCTGTATTGTTGGAAGATCTCTTCTTAGGGGTAGATCAGGCTCGCCCTTACCCAATTTTAGCAGGTGCAGAAGCAGGCGCATACTCAATCGCTGTTGGTGAAGGTGTTTGGCGTTCCGTTAAAGAAAATAAACCAATTAAGATCAGTGATTTATTGGAAAGTAGCGTAGACCTTTCTTTAACAAGATAGCATTGACCATACAAAGGAGGATAAGGATGCCACAATTAGTACTTGAGGAAAACAAGGTTTGTCAGGCAATTGACCGTGTTGTCGAAAGGACCTTCAATATGGATTTCAATTGGGATTGGCCAGGAGGAGTGGCCTTTTTTGGTGTAGCCGAAGCATATGAAGCAACCGGTGAAATAAGGTATCTTCAATATATTAAAGATTGGGTAGACGCAGAATTAGAAGATGGGCTTCCAAGGTTAACCGTAAATGCTTCTTCCATTGGTCATACCCTTTTAACTTTGTACAAAGCAACAAATGAAGAAAAGTATATTGAATTTGCGATTCAAATGGCAGACTACTTACTTAACGATGCCGAGCGCTTTGCAGATGGTGTCCTGCAGCATACTGTCAATGGAAGCAAATATCAATTTCCGGAACAAGCATGGGTCGACACCATGTTTATGGCTGGATATTTTCTGTTGAGAATAGGCAATATGTTGGAGAGAGAAGATTATTTCAACTTTGGATTGAAGCAATACCATGGTCATGAAGAGTTTCTCCAGGATGACATGACAAACCTTTATTACCATGGCTGGGATAATCTCGGACAAAACCATATGTCAGGAATTTTTTGGGCTAGAGGAAACAGCTGGGCAGCGTACACCATGGCGCGGGCACTTGAACTGATTGAGGTTCAGCATCCGTCTTTTATGATTATTCAAGGGTCGTTACGTGATCAGTTAAGTGCTTTAATTCGCTTACAATCAGACACTGGTCTTTGGCATACGATTGTTGACGACCCTACTTCTTATCTTGAAACCTCGGGTTCAGCCGGAATCGCCGCTGCCTTGTTAACAAGTGGGAAATTGTATAACAAATATATCCAGCGATCGATTGAAGGAATCCTTGGTCAAATAAGAGAAGATGGTTCCGTGATGGGTGTATCTGCAGGTACGGCTGTCATGTATGATGCCAACGGTTACAAAGAAGTTCCTTATAAACGAGTACAAGGATGGGGACAAGGGCTAGTTCTAGCCTTCTTATCACTACTTTTAAAAAGAGAAAATAAAAAATTGTAAATCTATAAACCTGTGGAATGTTGTAAGCTTCCACAGGTTCTTTTGAATCAATAGATTCTTTGTCTGCTAGGGTAAGGTTTTAAAAAGGAGGAGTAAAAGTGAAGCCTTCATATGTGGTGATAGATGCTCATTCAATCTTTTCAGTACCAGAAAAAATATCAACTCCAGTCAAGCATGCAGTAGATATGATTAGCAGAGATCATCATAAGGTATTTGGAAGACCCCCAATAGTTAAAACCCTTGGAAAAACCGATATTGTGATTAGATATGCGGTAACGGCAGAAGAATGTCCTGCTAAACCAGAAGCTTTTAGCTTTCGTTTTGAGGAAAATGACGGAAAATGGTCATTGCATATTATCGGTTATGACGATTTAGGAATCATCTATGGTTTGCTGCATTACAGTCACCAATATTTAGAAGTAGACCCTTTTTGGTTTTGGGCGGATATTCCTGTTAAACCAAAAACGAACATACATATTCCAACGGTTAAATTTGATTCCTGGGAAAAGAAAGTAAAATACCGTGGCTGGTTTGTGAATGATGAAGTTTGTCTCATCGGGTGGAAGGAAGAATACCCTCCAACGAAAGAGGTATGGCATCCCGTCTTTGAAGCATTATTACGATGCGGGGGTAATATGGTCATCCCAGGCACGGATCTCCCAAGACATGGGATTCATGCAGATTTAGCCTCTGAAATGGGTTTGTGGGTGACCCATCATCACGCTGAACCTCTTGGTGCTGAAATGTTCTTAAGGGCATTTCCTGGTAAAAAACCAAGCTATAAGGAACATCCAGAGTTATTTGAGTCACTATGGGAAGAAGCCATTAAGAAGCAGAAAAATGGCAAAATTGTCTGGGTGTTATCATTCAGTGGGCAAGGGGATGCGCCTTTTTGGTTGTATGATCCAGAATTTGATACTCCTAAAAAACGAGGCAGGATGATTTCTCAAGTGGTCAGACGGCAATATGAAATGGTATGCCAATCAGTAGAACAGCCTGTTTGTTCCATGGCTCTATATGGAGAAATTGCTGAATTATACAAAGCGGGTCATATCGATGTACCTGATGGAATCATTAAGATTTGGGCAGATAATGGCTATGGTAGAATGGTGTCCCGGAGACAAGGGAATGAAAACTACCGAATCCCTGCTTTGCCAACTCCTGATGATTCCGGAGAGCATGGAATTTACTATCATATTACGTTCCATGACCTGCAGGCGTCTAATCACTTGACCATGTCTCCATGTCCTCCAGAACTGTTAAAGGAGGAAGTAGAAAAGGCATTTGAAGCCGGTACTTTTTCATATTTACTGCTAAACAGCGGTAATATTCGTCCCCATCTTTATCCATTAGATATGGTCAGGGAATTATGGAGTAATGGTAAGGTAGAGGTAGAAGAACATTTACAGGTGTTTATTAGCCGCCTATATACATCGAAAACGAAAGATATTTCGCAGCTTTACAAAAGCTATTTCGAAAAGACGATTAAGTATGGTCCCCATGCTGATGACAGAGCAGGTGAAGAATTTTATCACCATCCGGTCAGACGAATCATTGGGCACTGGCTGCAAGGAAAAACAAATACGCATGAACCAAAGCTGTTCTGGGCCACAGGTGAGGTTCCTTTTTCAGAACAAGTTTGTTGGTTTAAAGAAAAGTGTGAAACAGCAGTCCATGGTTGGGAGCAGTTGTTAGAACAATGTTATGAATTATCGAATCAGTTGTTAGAACAAGATCGGATTCGTTTCTATGACCAGTTTATTATACACGTCGAATTACATGTTTCAGGTTGTAAGGGATTTATAGCGTTATGCAACGCCTATCTTTCTTATAGTAAAGAGGAATATCCACTTGCATTTGTTCAGTTATACCAGTCAATTAGCGCTTATAAGAACGGTCAGCTTGCATTAAAGCGTGCTGGGCATGGGAAGTGGGAGAACTTTTATCGTGCTGATTGGTTAACCAACATAGAAAGTACTATTTATTCTCTAGACACAGCTCGAAAATTTGTCCGAATGCATGGCGATAGCCCGGAATTCTTTTTATGGTACAAGGAATATTTAATGCCAGAAACAGAAAAACACATTTATCTAGAAAATACCCATCGAAATCCATTATCGGATGATGAATTAGCAAAAAGGCTTGAAGGAAAATTTTTCGATAAGGTGGAATAGACGTGATAAGTAATTCAACTTCCAAACCTATTCATATTTTTTTGGCGGGAGACTCCACTGTGGCGAGTTGTCCGCGGAATGAGGCGCCAATGGCCGGCTGGGGGCAAGTATTTCAACTTTTTTTTACGGACAAAATTAAAGTTCATAACTTTGCAAAAGGTGGAGCAAGTACCAATACCTTTATTGAACAAGGGTATTTAGATATCATACTTGATTTCATCCAGCCAAACGATTACCTGTTTATTCAATTTGACCATAACGACCAAAAATCATTTGGTACCCAGCCATTTACAACCTATCAGTCATACTTGACTGAATATGTAATTGGTGCACGCGAGAAGGGTGCAATTCCAATCTTAGTTACTTCTGTTCACCGCAGAAATTTCGATGAGCAGGGCCGATTAGTAAATACTCTCGGAGACTATCCAAGCGCAATGATTCAGTTAGCGGAAACACTTGACGTACAACTTATCAATTTATGGGAAAAAACAGATAAGCTTTATCAAACATTAGGTCCCGAAGCGTCAAAGCAATTGTTCACGTGGTTTGCTCCTAATGAATATCCAAATTATCTTGAGGGGATTCAGGATAACACTCACTTTTGTGAGCACGGAGCAGAGGAAGTCGGCAAACTCGTAATAGAAGGAATAAAAGAATTACAGCTACCGATTGTTACTTTTATTAAAGAGTAGATATATACCCTTAAAACTAAGACGAGGTGATAAATGTGGGCAAAAAATTATATCATGGAGCAGCCTATTATCCAGAGCTTTGGGATGAAAAGGTAATTGAAGAAGATATCAGGCTAATGAAACAAACAGGCATTAATGTTGTCAGAATGGGAGAATTTGCTTGGTCAACAATGGAGCTAGAAGAAGGGAAGTTTGAGCTGAGCTTTTTTGTTAACATCATCGAAAGACTTTATGAAAATGGCATTGAAACAATGATGTGTACACCGACGCCCACCCCTCCGATTTGGTTCACCTATGGGCATCCAGATCGTATGTATGTTGATCGTGATGGCAAGGTGATGGGACATGGGTCCCGGCAGCATGCTTGTACGAATCATCCATATTTTCGAGAAAGAGCAGGGCTCATAACTGAAAATCTAGCAAAAGCAGTAGGATCCCTGCCTGGTGTAATAGGATGGCAGATCGATAATGAGTTTAAATGTCACGTTAGCGAATGTATGTGTAATACCTGTAAAGAACAATGGCATCTTTGGTTAAAGAATCGTTATGAAACCATAGAAAACCTAAATGATGCATGGGGTACTAAGATTTGGAGTGAATATTATCATAGCTTTGAACAGGTACCGCAGCCGGGCCCTGTCCCTTTTTTACACAACGATGTACCAAATCTTTTCAATGGAGAAAATTGCTGAGTTTTCCGATGAACAGGCAGAAATCATTAGAAAATTTTCTGGTGCACCTATTACTCATAACAGCTCTGTCTTTTTTAGTGTTGACAATGAAAGACTTTACAATAACTTAGATTTTGCATCGTTCGATACGTATGCAACGATTGATAATTTTGCCAATTATTTAATTAACAATGATTTGTGGAGAAACTTTAAAAAAGGTAAAAATTTCTGGGTAATGGAGACCAGTCCATCCTATGCCGCGTCATTAGAAAGCTACGCCAGTCCTCATCCAAATGGTTATTTAAAAGCGGAAGCAGTAGCTGCATATGCATTAGGTGCCGAAGCGTTTTGTTATTGGTTGTGGAGACAGCAGCGTGCAGGCTGCGAACTGCCGCATGGATCAGTCTTAAGTGCATGGGGAAAACCTACAGTGGGCTATGCGAATGTGTTAGAAGTAGAAGATATAAGAAAAGAAATTGAACAGATTATATTATCGACTGAACCTACACAAGCAGAATTGGCGATTACTTATTCTGATCGGGGCAAGGCATTCTTAAAAACCGAGCCGCATCGAGATTTAAATCATCGTGCATTAATAACAGATTTTTATAAACGTATTTTATCGATGGGGATTCATCGTGATGTAATACCTGAAGGAGCAAGTTTAGACGGTTATAAACTATTGTTCACCCCGTTTATTCAATATTTATCTTCTGACTACATTGCACGCGCAAAACAGTTTGTAAAAAATGGTGGAATTTGGATTGCCGGACCATTAACAGGCGGACGGACAGAAAATCATACGGTGCATACGGACCGAGCATTAGGAGAACTAGAGAAACTTGCTGGTGTAGAAGTGTTATACACCTACCCGATGGATGATACAGGAACCATTGGTCGTGCTTTTGATATTTCTGCCCCATTAGGACTATGGAGCTCCGTCTTTGAAGCAGATTCCAAAAGTGCAGTTGGAATAATTGAAGAGGGACTTTCTAAAGGCAAAGCCTTTATCACAGAGCATCCGCTTGGAGCAGGAAAAATTGTCATGCTTGGGTCATTGCCATTAGGAGACGCAGGAGATTTACTGCTTCAGCAACTAGTAGAATACTATTCACAAGAAGCAAGGCTTACATTGAGAACAGATGTATCTATGGGTACAATCGTTGCTCCCAGGCAGGGTGATGGTTACACAGTTTGGTTTATTATTAACATGGACGGTAATGGTGGTTCAGTAACAATACCTCAAAATGCTTTTAACTTGCAGACTAATACTGCAATTGAACCAGGAAAACTTGAAATAGGCAGATTTGACTATAAAATGATTAGATTTAATTAATGAAGGAGGAATTATGAATGATTCGAAAAGCTTCTATTATGAAATTGTTTCCTGGATTTCAGGAGGAATATAAAAAGCGCCATGACGAGCTATGGCCAAAAATGGTTACCGAGTTAAAAAATCATGGAGCCCATCATTATTCCATTTATCTAGATGATAATACGAATAACCTGTTTGCATATGTTGAGATTGAGAGCGAGGAAAAGTGGAATAAGATGGCTCAAACAGAAATTTGTCAAAAATGGTGGGCTTATATGAAGGATATTATGGAAACAAACCCAGATAATAGCCCTGTTTCATTAGAACTGAAGCAAGTATTTTATTTAGAGTAATAGGTTATAAGCCGCAAAAACTTGATGATGGATAAACGCTAATGAGTCCTCAAATTTCGAGGGCTTTTTTAGTTCTGCCAAGAGATTAATAGTTTACTTGTACGTACCAAATAAAATATTCCTATGAAAAACATTAGTTAAATGTTAAAATTTAATTAATTTTATACGGACAAGTTTAGTAAAAATTATTTTTTTAATTTACTTAATTGACTACGCTTACATCTGAAAATCGGTACTTAATTATTAAAATTAACCAATTGGAGAATAACCCTAAATGAAGAAGATACTTCATAGACTAAAGAAACAGTACCACAATTTAAAAATTAAATACAAACTTTTCTTACTAGTGTCATGGATTATGGTTATTTCATTTTCTTTTACTTTTTTCGGATTAACGTATGCTTTTCATATTTACGATGAACAGATTTATAGTAAGTCGTCACAAGTTTTAAGTACATCCTCTAATAGTATTGAGAGTGAATTGAAAAATTTAGAGGAACTGACCTATAATATTTTGACCGATTCCCAAATTCAACAATATTTATCTTCGATTAGTGAAGATAGTACCGAATATGATAAATTTCGTCTGCGTACGAACATGTTGGATAAACTGCTAAGCTATGCGAACAAGGAAGAATATATTCAATCTATTAATTTAGTTGATGTAAAAGGAGAAGAGTACGTCGTAGGACCAAGGACAGTTAAACTAACTCAACATCAAAAAGCAAATATTACCAAGATGACAATAAAGGCTAATGGCAGTAATGTTTGGTTAAATCCAGAGAAAAATGATTATATATTTGCTACAGCAAGAGAAATAAGACAGTTTCGAAACTTAAGCTTTGACAATCTAGGAACAATCATTATTTATATCAATATGGATAAACTTGTCGCGCATATTTTAGAGGGATCAAGAAAAATTGATGGTGAATTCTTAATTGTTAGAGATAACAATCCTATTTTCCCGAAAGAAACAAATCCTCCGTTAAAAGAAGCAGCGACATCCTTAGATTCTCACAAAATAGAATCAGGCTATCAAATAAAAAAAATTGATAATAAAAACTATTTCCTTGTCCACATTAAGTCCACCTACTTTGATTGGGGCTACTTGAATGTTATCCCCTTTAATCAAATCTTTGAGAATATAAATATGGTTAAAACATTCTTAATCATGATATTTATCCTAATGTTCGTTGGCGTAACAATTTTAGGTATACGCTTTGCCAGGGACATTACAATTCCTTTGGAGAATCTTGTAGATGGAATGCAATATGTAAAAGTCGGTGATTTTAAGGAAGCAAGAAAGAGAGTACTTAAAACAGCTATATCGCAAGAGGACGAGGTTGGTAAACTTCAACAAAATTTCCAGACAATGATCCAACAAATCGATGAATTAATTAATGAAAATTACTCAAAACAACTTACGATTAAAGAAACAGAGTTTAAGGCACTGCAAGCCCAAATTAATCCTCATTTTTTATACAATACGTTAGAATCCATCAATTGGTTAGCAAAAGGCAATGGCCAGACACAAATTTCCAAGATGGTAGAATCACTGGGGTTTTTGCTGCGTAATTCAATTAGCTTAAAACAACCACTGATCACCATTGAGGAAGAGCTTAATATCGTAAAAAATTATGTGATTATTCAGAAATATAGATTTGAAGAAAGATTGGATTTTCACATGATGGTCGATTCAGATATTTATGGGTTCTATATTCCGAAGCTAACGTTGCAGCCTATTATCGAAAACGCCATTCATTATGCACTAGAGCCAAAGATTGATCCTTGTAAAATTAGTATTTATTCGGTAATAAATCAAGAAACGATCAAACTAATTGTAGAAGATGATGGGCCCGGAATGGAGTCTGCCTTTATAGAAAAATTAAAAAGAGGCGAAGTGGAAACCCGTGGACAAGGGGTGGGCTTATCAAATATTAATGACAGAATTAAGCTGTCTTATGGGGATAAATATGAAGTAAGTATTGAAAGCGAACCCAATAAAGGAACGAAAGTTATTAAACTGTACCCGTTGTAAAG
>NZ_JAGGQY010000030.1:0-6511 GCF_018613105.1 Bacillus sp. ISL-77 | reverse complement strand
GATTTGTCGACAGTCTGAAACAGCCAGTTAGATAAACTGGCTGTTTTTAAAATGAAAATTGTGAATCATTACAGTGTTGCCTATTAAACAAGCAAGGCCGATTGGCCCTGCTTGTTATTTGACAATTACTTTTCCAGCCATACCTTCCTTGAAATGGTACCTACATATCAAGTCATATGTACCGGGATTTTTCGGTTTCACGGTAATGGTTTTTTCTTTTCCCGGCTGGACTTCGGTGTCAATACTGAGCTTTTCCACTGTGAAGGTGTGCTCTTTCTTACCTTGGTTTTTCAATATCAACTTTGTCGTTCTTCCATTCGGAATAGTGATGACTTTCGGATTAAAGTAATCATCGTTCAACTCGACCTCAATCGCTTTCACTGTCTCAACAGGCTGTGTTACGACGCCGGATTCAGCGAATACATCTAGTGAGGCTGGAGTTGTCATAACCACAATCATCGCAAGCATAACGACCAATCCAGTTAACCAATTTTTCACAGACATTCTCAATCCCTCCTTTCCTAAGCACTATTGTTTTCCAATTCATAAAATATTATCACAATACATTGGGTTCCAGTGCTTCAAATAGTAACTCTTTTATCTGAAACAGTGACAAAGAAAAAAGATCGACTCTAATGGCGATCTTCTGGAATCCATTCTTCTTCAATTAATAGCAGATTACTGAATAAGGATAACCCTTTATACATTAAATTACTGTGGAGTTTTTCTTTTTTACACTTAATAAATTGTTTCTATTCAATTTGATATTTAATTTTTCTGAACCCAAGAGCATTATTGCAATAAAACCTGCAATGACAAATGGGAAGATTCCTATTGTCGAGTGTGCTGCAATGAAACCAAGAAGTGGCGGCAGGAACGTACTACCTGTATAAGCAACGGCCATTTGATACCCCATGATTGTTTGGGAATGTTCCTGCCCAAATCGTGTTGGCGTTTCATGCAACATACACGGAAATATCGGTGCCAATCCTAATCCAACCATAATAAAACCGACAAGCGAGAAAGTCGACGGCAATGGTAGGAGTAGGAATGCGGCACCAGCTAATGCTATTATTTGCCCTACCCGAATGAGCGTACGGTTACTTATTTTCAAGGTAATAAAGCCTGTAATAAATCTTCCGATTGTGATACCCGCGTAATACAAGGAAACCCATTTTGCCGCTGCATCTACGGATAATTCTTTAACATTTACCAGGAAACTACTTCCCCAAAGTCCCATCGTTGCCTCTGCACCACAATAAAACAAGAAAGATATCAAAGCTAGCTTAACTCCCCTAATTTGCAAAGGTTTTCGGTTTTTAGCATCTCCTCCATGTAATCCATCATCTGTATTTTCTGTCTCATTAGATATCTCAATGCTGTTTCCTCTAACCTTATTCCATAAAGGCAAAGTGAAGAAAAAAATGACAACTAATACAAACTGCAGACCAGCAATGGCAAGATACCCGTTTCTCCAAGAATGTTGCCCTGAAATAAACTGAACCATAATAATGGGACCAAGTGTAGCCCCAACTCCCCAAAAACAATGAAGCCAACTCATGTGGTGTGCTTTGTAATGTGTCGCTACATAATTGTTTAATCCCGAATCAACTGCACCTGCACCTAATCCAAGTGGTATGGCAAAAATAAATAACCAAAAAAGCGAAGGAGCAAATTGAAACCCAAGCAGTGCTCCAGCAGTCATTAAACAACTGAAAAATGTGACAATGCCCGTTCCGAAGCGTTTAAGTACAACTCCACTAGCAAAACTGGAAATGATCGTTCCTCCAGCGATTGTCATAAAAAGCAAACCGGCTGTCTCAAAGTGAGCTCCAAGTTCCGATTGCATCAAAGACCATGACACTCCCAACAATGAATCAGGTAAACCTAAGCTGATAAAAGCCATGTAGATAATTACTAAAAAGAATGTAGCCATTATAACCCCGCCTTTTAATTTTTTATAATAGGTATTGATTTGTCTTGGCTGTTTATTCCGGTGATCATGAGATCAAGGCCAAGACTTTGTAATCCAAATAAATAATCTTGTTTCCAATCACTCATTATAAGTTCTGGAAGATGCTCTGCTGGAATATACTTTGCGCTTCGGTCTAAAATTTGGTCTAGGATAAATTGGTTGACTTCATCATCGCAAAAAATAATGGTATAAGGATTAATAATAGCTACAAAAGAAGCTACTAATCTGCTAATGGCGTCAATCTCATATTCCTCACATATAAATGCTGCCTTAGGCCTGTTTTCATTTTGCAAAGCCTGGCCAAAATTTTGGTTATCGTACTGTGGAACGAATGAAACCTCTCCTGAAAAATTAGTGCTGCCTCGTACCACGACTCCATTTACCATAATTCCAGCACCTGGACCATTTTGACCTGAATATAAATAAACAAGGGATTTATCTTTCTTATTTCCCATACTGTCGTGATATCCAAGCACCGCCGCATTCATATCGTTCTCTATAACAACAGGTATTGAGAAACGACTTTCCAAGTATCCCTTCAAATCGAAGTTTTGAAGGTGTTCATACCCTGGTATATAAATAATCCGTCCATTATCTACGGAACCAGGAACCCCAATGGCTATAGAACTGATTTTTGGATAGTTCTCCAGTATCTCTTCAACACATTCGGTTAGTAATCTTAAATCTACATCCACTAAGAGACTTGAGGTTTTTCCAACATCCTTCACTTCACCTAAACAGTTAAAAACAATATAATTTGTCTCTGTCCTCTCTAAAAAGAATGCCAAACCTAACATATACTCTGGATTATATGTATATCTTTTTGCCCTTCTTCCACCACTCGAATCATCAAGACCAACTGAAATCAGTTCACCGTCCTTTTCCATCTGGGTTAAGAGTTTACTTATGGTAGGGAAACTAATTTCTAATTTATCGCTAAGTTCAACTTTTGTTGCACTGCCAAGTTCTAAAAGAGATTTACGAATACCGCGAAGGATTTCCTTCCCCATCGATTTTGGAGTCGTGTTCATAAGGGTCACCGCCTATTAAAATGGACTTATTAAAGAACTTTAATAAGTATCAATCAAAAAACTTATTAAATCTCTTTAATAAGTCATGTTGATAATATAGCATATCATTTTACCGGAAACAATGGAGATTATTAATGGAATAGTGTTAATTAGAAAGAATATTAAGGCTACTTTGGCTCTCTGTAATACAATCATTCTTAAACTCCCTGAACTGTCAGTGGGACAAGAAAAAAGGCTGCGCAGCAACCATTTTTTAAACTTAAGCCCCCGGTAGTTTATGTGAATTAATTTATTAAATTCATTTGTATTGATGTATTATTTACTAATTACAATCGATAATTTATAGCTCACATAATTACTTAGGCCTGTCAAAAATTCATCTAATATTTCATTGGATGGAAATTGGCATTCGAGAAGATAACAACTTTCTCCACTGATTTTGTAATTGTTTATGACGTAATGTTCTTGTTTTATAACGAACGACAAATAAGGTTGATGGTTCGTGCTTTTCGTATAAATATGTATAATTGCGTGAACAGAATACCCCATTTTTGCTTGATTGACTTTAATGCTATACCCCTCAATAATCCCTTTATCCTCTAACTTCGCAACCCTGGCTGAAGCAGCCTGTCCAGTCAAATGGACTTTTTCACCCAATTCCTTCATCGTAATACGGCTGTTCTTGGAAAGTTCATCTATGATTCGCATATCCGTGCTATCTAACATTTATTCAATTCCTTTCAATAATCAAGTGAAACCGCAAAAAGACTTGATTTTATCTATGTAAGTATAAAGCGGTCCTATTATAAACTATATGTACATTAAAAAAAAGGAGCTAAAGAATATGAATATACAATTAATTCGTAATGCAACATTAGTTGTCCAATATGCAGGGAAGAAGTTTTTAATAGATCCATTTTTGTCTGAGAAAGGTACTTATCCGCCCTTTCCCAATTCATTAAGGCAAGATCAAAATAATCCTTTAGTCAGTTTA
Organism: Bacillus sp. ISL-77; assembly: GCF_018613105.1. Classification (NCBI taxonomy): domain Bacteria; kingdom Bacillati; phylum Bacillota; class Bacilli; order Caryophanales; family Bacillaceae; genus Bacillus; species Bacillus sp. ISL-77. Next base: position 2,511 of record NZ_JAGGQY010000030.1, on the reverse strand, counting down.
CCAACCTCCATTGACGATATTATCAATAATGTTGATGCTGTTATTGTAACTCATCTACACTTAGATCACTATGATGATGCCGCCAAAAAAGTTTTGCCAAAAGATATAAAAATGTTTGTACAAAATGAAGAAGATGCTGGAATAATTAGAAACGATGGGTTTCAAAATGTAGAGGTTCTAAAAGAAGATACAGTTTTTGAAGGTATCCAATTAATCAAAACAAAAGGCGAGCACGGAAGAGGAGAAATATTAAAGCTTGCTGGTCTAGTGTGTGGTGTTGTCTTCAAGCACACAAATGAGAAAACTTTATATGTTGCTGGAGATACAGTTTGGTATGAATCGGTCCAAGAAGTAATTGCAACACATAACCCAGAAATAATTGTTGTAAACGGTGGAGATAATCAATTCCTACAAGGTGGTTCGCTAGTTATGGGGAAAGAAGACATCTATGAAGTTTACAAAACTGCCCCTAATGCAAACATTATTTCTGTTCATATGGAAGCTGTCAATCATTGGACATTATCGAGAGAAGCATTGAAAAGTTTCATTAATGAAAATGGAATCTCATCAAATGTTTTGGTGCCAGATGACGGAGAATCATACTCATTCTAAGAATCAGAACAGACAGAAATAATTTTTTTCTGTCTGTTTTTTATATAACGAACCTCCCTCTATATAGAAAGGTAAATCTCCCGATTTCTCTTGTTTTCTCCGAATTACGCAGTAGTCTGTTTTAAAATTCATTTGAATATTGGAAGAGTTGTGTACTAAAGTATAATTTTGGGTACAAAGTGAAAAAACGATTAATAGCTACCAAACCAACCTTATCCAAAAGGTGGATATTTAGGTAAAGTATGGTCGCACTTGTGGATCTCCACATTTCTCATGGAGGTCAACCCTCCCATTTCTCACAGAGTCTTTGCTCCAAAATTCCTTCGTCCAACCTTTCCATGAGGTGGATGTCAGTCATGCTGCCCGACAGGGTCCTTGCCCGTACTTTAGTTGTTTTACTGACTAATCCGTGCTTCAAATGTTTATAACAATTAACCCAGTAATTAATATCAATGAAAAGAAAATAAAGCTACTGCAATCTGTATTGCTGCCATATGAGGAATGTCACTTAACATACGTTCTTCACTGAATTCACACTGCTTTTTACCGATGGTAAACAGAATGCGTATGAGTTTATTACATATTGCGAATAGAGATTGCATCTTCTTCAAAGGATTATTTGGGCGTTTTGTAAAATACTCATGTAAAGCCTTAAAAGCAGTATTTTTAGCCACCAAAGGCATTGCAACTCGGAAGAGGAGAGCTCGTAGAGTCTTCCTTCCTCTCTTGGTAATTTTGGTTTGTCCTTTGTGCTTTCCTGATGTATTTTCCTTAAGACTAAGCCCAGCTAGTTTGATAATCTGCCTTGGGTGGGAATAGTATCTTAGGTCTCCTACCTCTGAAAATAAGCCTGCAACCGTGTCTTTCCCTATTCCCTTAATAGCCAACATTTGTTCAACACCTGGAATTTGTTCAAGAAGTTTATCTATGTTAGATTCCAGTTCTTCGAACTTTTCATTTATTAGTTAATATTTGTCTATTAAAGTGCGAAGCTCTAACTTAGCCATATCAGAACCTTCCCGAATGCCAATTGAAGCAACTGCAACATTCTTTAGTTCTTTTATTTTACTGAGCCCAACTGCACGTTTAACGGCTTTTCGAAGATGTACTAGTATCTCTTGTTCAGGGAGATCTACTAACTCATGTGGCAATAAATTTAGTTTTAATAATTGTATAGCAGATTTACCTTCCCAATCTTTAAAGACCGTAAGGAACTCTGGAAAATAGCGGTCTATACAATTATGGACTTGCCCTTGAACTGCTTGAAGATCAACAGATAGGAGATCACGTATTTTTCTAGCCACACGAAGTTCTGCATATACTCCTTGTGGAATATTAGGTTCAGCATATCTCCCGTCTTTGACCATCTGTGCGATAACTCTTGCATCCTTTACATCATTTTTAGTTGGAGAATTATCATCTAACTCTTTACTCTTCTTTACATGCATAGGATTTACAACTACAAACTTGATATTTTTCCCCATAAAGAAGTGAGCTAAATTAAGCCAATAGTGACCTGTCGGCTCCATTCCTACAATCACTTTTTCCATTTTGTTTTGATCCATTAACTTTTTATCTCCACTCTATGAAACAGTTAAAGCTAGAATTTGTATTTTCAAAGTATAAAGGTGCCGAAAATTCTAAGCCTCTAAAGTCTTGGGCTCTTGCCACATGCTTGTATTTAGCAATATCAACGCCTATAATTAATGTTTGAGAAGTAATTTGAGCAATCTTTTCATTTTGGTTATAATTCATTTAAATAGCCTCCTGGTAATTATGTTTGTGTCCTTTTTGCCGCCAAGCTTTGGACACTCATATCTTACCAAGGGGCTTTTTTATTTTCAAACCTCATATTTCTTCATTACAGGAATGCTGCCCTTTAGCATTCCTGTAGAGAGT
>NZ_JAGGQY010000029.1:0-13442 GCF_018613105.1 Bacillus sp. ISL-77 | reverse complement strand
ACCATCTTCCATTAAAGGGCGCAATTGCGGAAGAACGCAGCACTAAAAGATCAAACTTTTTTATAAAAACAAAACTTAAATCTACTAAATAAGAATCCATTTTGATCAAATCTTTTTTTCAAAATGGATTCCTTTTATTTACCGTAAAATACGGGTTTGTGAGGTGCTTTTGGTCAATAAAAGGCATGAACATATTTGATATGTCAAATATGTTCATGCCTTTTATTTAAATATCCTTGACCCACATTATCTAAAGATAACACCTTGGTCCGCATTGTTAAGAGGCGTGGTGGGTTCTGTTATTATTATCATATATCCTTTAAATGTTTTTGTCAAAGAATACTAAGAGCTGTAAGGAGAAAGGTAAAGGACGATATAATGGACAAAATTGGAACTAAGTCGATGTTTTATGAAAATTGGGGTAACCTGCGGGTCCAATAAAATAAGATCAACGCATTTGAGCGGCTTTAGAATAAAGAAACTTCTATAAATAGATAGGCCAAGTACAATCTTTTTTGTCCTTGGACAAGTTAGAGGGAGAAGAGTATTTTCTCTCTTTTTTACTTTAATTAACTTTGCGTTAAATCTTTCTTTAACGAACAGTTGTGGAATTCCTGGTTGTGTGATACTGAGCCCCCACCATTAAACAGCCAAGGTCCAGTGTAAGACGGGTCAGGCCAAGAGTGGTTCATGCTTGGCTGTGTTTCAGACCAATATGGATGAGTAAATACTTCCACTGATGTACTCGAATTGGTTCCAGGTGCAGCTAATATTATATTATTGGTTGAGCCCCACCTGGTGTACTCGGCTGATATATGGGCTTTTTCTTACCCTTTAAGATTGGCATTGTAGGAGTTCCAGGTTCAACAGGATGTGGAGTGCTTGTAAGAACTGCTAGAGGTATTAGTTTAGGCGGAATTTGTGGTCCCATAGTTGGAAACTGTATATAAGAGGGAAAACTTTGTTGACCCAACATAATTGAATGGTGATAAGAAGGAAAATAATGATTATAATTCAAAGATTATCTCTCCTTTTAATTGTTTTAAGGTATCGAGATTGTTAGTGCCCTATAAAATATTCCGTTTTTTACATTGATTGGACGAAATACTTTATGAAAAATCCCAAAGTCATAGTCGGCCGATTAAAATAAGTGTTGTTTTGTAGTCAATTAGAATCGGATGCTGATATAACAGTGGAATTGCTGAAGGAATAACAAAGTAAAAACCTATCTTTTATAGATAGGCTGTTTTTTGTGAAAAAACTATAAAATTTCTTAAAAAAATCATTAAATTGCACATTATTTATCGATACCCTTTGTTTTTTGCGTTTTTTTGTCTGTTTTAATTGATTCTCTAACAATAATCTTAATATTAATCTAATGGTGCATATTGATTCTAGATTCAAAATAAAAAGGAACAGTCTATGGAGCTCCATTGTTTTAGGGTTTTCCTACATACTCCTTATTCATTAAATATTGGTCATACTTTTCTAAACACTCCAGTAACTCGTGTTTATAGGTCAACAATGCTTTTCTAACAATTTGATTATGATTACCTGTATCGAGTTCCTGGTTACATTCTTCTAAATCCTTCGTTTTAACAACAATAAGATCATTATAAATATGGGTTAGACTTCTATTTCTACTCTTCATTTTTGCCGCCTACATATCCCAAAAGTCATCACTTTTGACATTAGGATCTATTTCCCTTAATGCTTTGAGAATTTTCTTCATAGTGGATTGAGTAGGTGCACGGTCGGGATCATTGACTAAATCACCAACAGTATTCTTATTTAATCCTGTCTTGTCCTTAATCCACGCTTGAGTTATTCCCCTGTTATCAATCCATTTCCCTAGTTTCGTACGTTTTTTTCCTAGTCCAAACATTCTCCATCACTCCCTAGACCCATTCATGTCCAAAAGTCCTGAAAAATAAACCCAAAGGTCCTGGAAAATGAGGAAACTTAGACAAACGGTATCGCATAGGCTTTTATCACAGGGTAGGAACTCCTTCAGATGTAGGTAGGAAAAATATGAACTACTTCTGATGTGGTTCTGAAAGGAGGAAATTTAGATGCCGGGATTAAAGAAAATTACTCTTGTCTTAAACACAGATGACCCAGAGCAAAGGGAGTTATATCGCTTCGTCAATAGCCTTCCTAATGGTCAGAAGAGGAATAGTAGTGCCTTTCTTCGCACTCTTGTTGACCGTGAGTATCAAAAGAAAAAGGTGCAGTATCTCGAAGAAAATCAGAAATTTTTACAAGAAAAAAAGACGCAAGAAGCGTCTAGTGTGAAGGTTATTAAATCAACTAAGAAAAACATCACATATTTAGCTAAGGATATTGACCAAAACGCCAATTAAAGCTCCGATTGCTCCACCTATAATAAATGTCATCCTTAACACCTTCTTTTGTTGGTTTTAATCGTATCATTCCCAATTAATTTAAAAACATACAAGGAGTGGACAGCATGAGAACGCAAACTCTTGATTTTAAACGATTTGTTAGCAATGAGAAATTTTCTAACGATGAACTATTGAAGATGTTAGAAGATAAAAAATTAACCAAGATAGTCAGTATTGGCGGCGGATTAATGCTTTTATTGGTGCCAAAATCAGCATTAGCAGCAACAAAGGCAACAGCTGATCAAACCTTCGGCAATTTGTGGAGTGCGGTAATGAATATCGTTGATTGGATTGTAGTCGGGGTATTCGTTTTTGCCGGGGTTGCATGGATGTTCGGCCATAGAAACAAAGCGTTGGAATTAATTATCGGCGGTTCAGCTGGATATATCCTGGCACGGCACGCTGTTGATATTAGAGACTTCTTGAAAAAGCTATAAGGAGGTGGGAACGATGGGAATTAAAACAATTATAATGCTCTGTTTGTTGGGTTATAGGATTTACTCCAAGAACAAACCAGTGAAATCGTTGAATTTTAACGCATTCCTTCAAAAAGGAGGGAATAAACATGAAATTTCGTTTATCAAGTGAATACGGTGAGCTTTCAGAGGTTCGAAATATGGTCCCACACCCCGGAATTGATTTTGCAATGCCTGAAGGAACTGAATTAAGAAGCGTAATGAATGGAGTGGTTGAAAGGGTAGTCGATTTTGGAAACAATAATCTAGGAAAGGGCGTATTTATCCGAAACGATGACGGCACATTGTCTATCTACGGCCATATGTCCAAGATTAAGGTGAAGGCAGGGGAACATTTAACGTCTGGGGAATCAATCGGTTTTTCAGGGAACTCAGGACACTCAACAGCTGCACATTTGCATTATGGTATGAAGGATGTTGCAGGTCATTGGATGGATCCCACACCTGTTGCGGAGAATGTTTCGAATATGTCAGGTAATGACTTTCATTTCGGTGATATAGGCGGTGTTTTATTAGATAAGTACAATAAGTTTGCTGATAAAGTCATTGGTGCCGAAATGAATATGGTCGTTAAACCTGCACAAGAAACCTTACAGGACTGGTTAATGTCCCTTGGTCATACTCTAACGGATTTAATGCCAGAGATAGGCACTGGAATAACGATATTAGCTGGAATAGCCATAATGTTTACAGGTAATTTTCCGAAATATATCACTCGTTGGGGATTTGCTATGATGGGGGTGATTTCGTGGATTCTACTCGCAAAATAAGGTCAATCAAGTTATCCGATTACTTTGCATATCAGAGGAACAAAATGATCACTTATCGCATTATCCCTCATATTTCAGTCACGAATAACAGCAATACCAAGATGTGGAGGATTTTTCATAAGATGTATGAAATCTATGACAATGTTCCTTCGCGGCTAAGTAAGAAAGGTTTTAAATTAACGTATCGTGAAAAGGACAGTATTTGGTTCGATGTGGTATTCAAGCAGGATGGAAATGAGAAACGGATTGAGTTTTATGTAAGCACATCAGAAATATGGGCAAAGAAATTCCGTGAAATCCTTGAAAATTATATGAAGGTCACTGTAGAAGAGGTTAAAACTAATGCACTGAAAATCCCCAATACGAATGAAATCGTACTCCAAGAAATCAGACTTTCCAGGCATGATATATTTTCACTTGGTGTCAAAGCTTCAGAACAAACTACACCTATTGCTTCCATATTGACGGCACTTGATGACATTTCAATGGATGGCGACTTTGCCCGTCTTTCGGTTTGTGCGGAAACATTTGACCGTAAGAAATGGGCACATAACGGACAGTGGGCTAACGAAAAACTACAAAAGGGGATAATACCCGTAAGAGCAAGAATAACCCCTAGCAAGGTACAGAAGGCTCTTAAAACAGGTATATCCACCTTTGCAAATGAAGTGTATGACGTTGTTAACGACATTATGAATGCCATATCAAACACTTTCTTCAAGAGTGATAAAGGATTTGAAAAGAAGAAGATTATTGGTCGTAAGCACGCTTTAATTGAGGAGCTGCATTCCAGTAAGGTTACTCAAAAGACACAGGAAAAGCTGAATCAACCTGTTTGGAAAACACATATCCGTGTAGCTGCCGTAACTGAAAATAAGCTCCGGGCGGATTTAGTCGCCAATACAATCAGCAGTGCCTTTGCTGAAATAGCTGGAGATAATGAGTTATTACCCTATAAGATTCGCTTGAAAGTTAGGAAGCGGGAAATGATTAATGAAATGAATACTCTTCATTTATCAAAAACAACTATGACGGAAGGGGATGTATCCTTACTATCTTGTGATGAGATTGCAAAAGTCGCTATTCAAATGCCTACTTCTACGATTCAACAACGGTATGAAAATGAATTATGCGTTAATAAGAAGGTGGAGACAGATATATCCTCTATTTTTGTTCATAAGGAAAAGAAAGCTGGTGTGCGAATAGGTGATATTGTGATTAATATCGGCAGCAATAAGATTACGTTTAATGATGAACCATTGAAAAAGCACGAAACCAAAAGCAACAGCATTTTAATTGGCCACGCAGAATTCAAAGGTAATGATATTCCTGTTGGTATTCCTTTAGGAAATCCGGATGAAACCTACAAAGGCTATGTAGCAATGGGTGGAATGGGTTGCGGCAAAGATACCATGATTCAAAATTTTGTTACTGAAGCCTCGTTAAAGCACAATATAAGCTTTGTTGTCATTGACCAGGTAAACAAAGAAGGATTGCAAGGTATGGCAAATGGTATAAGGGACTGTCTGCCTCCTGAAAAAATTATTGATATTGATTTGTCTGATGATAATTACTTGCCTCCACTAGATCTAACTGAAGTAATGGAGAAGTTAGGAAGAAAAGGTGCAGATAGGTTCGCAAATGAATTGATTGATTTCTTCGGTGATTTGGAATCAATGGGGCAAAGCAGGAAGATATTAAGGGCTTTTGCTCAAGCCTCTAATGGAAGCCTATACAACATCAAGCGATTACTTGAAAATGAATCATTTCGAGTAGAAACAGCTAAAAGGCTGCGGGATGAAAACAAAAATAGGTTAGCGGAAGAGATTGAAAAATATATCAGCGAATACGAACTGGTGGAGAAGAGGAACGGCAAAGGCGAAATTACTTCATCAGATATGAAGTGTACAAAAGACGGGCAAAAGTCCATAGATGGGAAAGCAAGTGCAATCTATAACCGATTAGATGAGTTTATGGGGGATTCCACGCTATTTGAAATCTTTGCTCAACCTCCTAAAAACGAAATGAACCTGGAACAATGGATGAGGGAAGGGAAGGTAATTATCTTTAGGGTGCCGGATAGAATCTTATCTACCGTGGCGGTAAGAACCTTAGTACATTGGATAACACTTAAAGTGCTAATGACAAGAATGTTAATGACAGTAGATGATCAAGAGAACGGGGCTTTTATTGTCTTTAACGAGCCTCAAACATATTTATCCGATAATCCCGGTCTTGCTAAGTTATTGTCTAGGATTGCTGTTCAAGGACGTAAAGAACGGTTAGGAAGCATCTTTGCGTGTCACCACTTAGGGCAATTAAAGGAGATTTCAGAGGATTTAATATCAGGCGGGGTTAATTGGCTGCTATTCAAAAATGACAACGAGAACACCTTTAAAAGGCTGGAAACACAGCTTCAGCCAATCTCTATCGAAACAGCTTTAAACATCCCAAACACCAAAACAACACGGCACGCTATTTGTATTTTGAACTTTGGTGGAGAACGTAAACCAGCTTTCTTAGTCCGAATGTTAAAGCCATCCTACGAACGATATAAACCATATGACAATTCTTTTTTAACCAAACGGCACTCAAGGATGTTTGGAAGGCATTATGATGAAATCGAGGAATTAATTGATCAAGAAGAAAATAATTTTAGAAAAAAAGGTACCAAATAGTATGGGACCTGCATTAATCGTCTGGCCCGTGCATATGCTGATTGTAGGCAGTAGCCACAACAGCGATGAGGCAAACTATACCCTTCGGCTTGGACGGTCGAGGGTTTTTATTTTTATATATCAGTTCGGAACTAATTCTGAACTACGTCTGAAGGCATCCCGTGAGGTGCCTTTTTTAATTTTTGAGTAATTGGCACAAATAACTAGGTTTGTGCAAGAAGGAAAGAAAATTCGATGGAGAATTATATAAAACCAGAAAGCGGAAATAAAGAAAATGAATCGCTATTTACCACGTTTTGATTAATGGGTAAATGGGTAATCATTATCGAAGGTGAGGCGAGAATGGAATGCAGGAGCAAGAAATTTTTTTATTAAAGATAGAGGTCAGCAGACTTTTAAAAGACTTTATTAGGAGTTCAGATCCTATTTGTAAAGAACTTATTCGACAAGACGTATTATTTCTATGTACTGTTATAGCTAGTATTGAGCAAGTCCATGTAGATTAAAGAACAGGGGCTTTTGTCATAGAGGATTTCTATCTGATTTGAGGGAGCGACAGTCAGTGGTGCACCGTGGTCGTTGGAGTCAGACTAACGGATGGGCTCTAACGCACCATAGTTCATCGACCTTCCTCTCCCAGCCGTAGAATCAGTATTGACGGTTCTAACTCATTTTCATTCTCTGTGGTGTAGCGACGATTTTTCCGCTGCATGGATGGCTAACGGGTGCTTAGCATAGGACTGGGGTGGCTGCGGAGATCCTTTTTTTATTCGACTGACGAAGCATTTTAGTTGAAGAAGGGATGGAATGATGAATATCGAATAGTACTAACAAGAGAGTTCATTGGGGGATAAATAAATGAACAATTATCAAAAAGGTTATGTATGTAAATGCTGCGGCAAGTATCACGACGAACTTCCTATGAGTTATGGAAGTCCTGTTCCTGATTATTGTCACGACATACCGTTAGAAGAGCAAGAAAGTCGAATTGAAATGAATGATGGTTTGTGTGTAATTGATGATGAACACTTTTTTATTAGAGGTTGTATTGAAATACCTGTATTAGATGGCGAAGGACCATTTATATGGGATGTATGGGTTTCTTTGAGTGAAACAAATTTCGAAAAAACAATTGAGGATTGGGAAACTGAAGGAAGAGAAAATGAACTGGAGCCAATGTTCGGTTGGTTATCAACTTCAATCCCTTGTTATCCTGAAACAATAAATTTAAAAACAATGGTTCATACTCGTTCAGTGGGTGTAAGTCCCTATATCGAGTTAGAACCAAATGAACATCCTTTAGCCGTAGAACAAACGAAAGGTATAACAATGGAACGTATTAAGCTGATTGCTGAAGAGCTATGTGATGATGAAGAACAATAGCCTTTTCTTGTTCAAAAACGAGTACGTTTCTGTAATAAACAGGAACGCTTTTTCACTAACGGGCAGCATTCCTGTAATGAAGAAATATGAGGTTTGAACATAAAAAAGCCCCTTGGTATGATATGAGTGTCCAAAGCTTGGCGGCAAAAAGGACAGCAAAACACATATACCAGGAGGCTATTTAAATGAATTATAACCAAATTGAAAAGATTGCTCAAATTACTTCTCAAACATTAATTATAGGTGTTGATATTGCTAAATACAAGCATGTGGCAAGAGCCCAAGACTTTAGAGGTTTACAGTTTTTGGCACCCTTTTACTTTGAAAATACAAATTCTAGCTTTAACTGTTTCATAGAGTGGCTTAAAAAGTTAATGGATCAAAACAAAATGAAAAAAGTAATCGTAGGAATGGAGCCGACAGGTCATTATTGGCTTAATCTCGCTCACTTCCTTAAGGAACAAAATATTAAGTTTGTAGTCGTAAATCCTATGCATGTAAAGAAAAGTAAAGAGTTAGATGATAATTCTCCAACTAAAAATGATGTAAAGGATGCAAGAGTTATCGCACAGTTGGTCAAAGACGGGAGATATGCTGAACCTAATATTCCACAAGGAGTATATGCAGAACTTCGTGTGGCTAGAAAAATACGTGATCTCCTATCTGTTGATCTTCAAGCAGTTCAAGGGCAAGTCCATAATGGGATAGACCGCTACTTCCCAGAATTCCTAACCGTGTTTAAAAAATGGGAAGGTAAGGCTGCTTTACAATTATTAAAACTGAATTTATTGCCACATGAGTTAGTAAATCTCTCTGAACAAGAAATACTAGTACATCTTTGAAAAGCTGTTAAACGTGCAGTGGGACTCAGTAAAATAAAAGAACTAAAAAAGGTTGCAGTTGCTTCAATTGGCATTCGGGAAGGTTCTGATATGGCTAAGTTAGAGCTTCGCACTTTAATAGACAAATATGAACTAATAAATGAAAAGTTCGAAGAACTGGAATCTAACATAGATAAACTTCTTCACCAAATTCCAGGAGTTGAACAAATGTTGGCTATTAAGGGAATAGGGAAAGACACGGTTGCAGGCTTTTTTTCAAAGGTAGGAGACCTAAGTTACTATTCCCACCCAAGGCAGATTATCAAACTAGCTGGGCTTAGTCTTAAGGAGAATACTTCTGGAAAGCACAAAGGACAAACAAAAATTACAAAGAGAGGTAGGAAGACATTAAGAGCTCTCCTCTTTCGAGTTGCAATGCCTTTGGTCGCTAAAAATACCGCATTTAAAGCATTACATGAGTATTTTACAAAGCGTTCAAATAATCCTTTGAAGAAGATGCAATCTCTAATTGCAATATGTAATAAGCTCATACGTATTCTGTTTACGATCGGTAAAAAGCAGTGTGAATTTAGTGAAAAACGCATGTTAAGGGACATTCCTCATATGGCTATATTACAGGTAGCAGCTTAATTTACTTTTTTGATTGAAATTATTAGTAGGTTGATTGTTTAAACATTTGAAGCACGGATTAGTCAGTAAAACAACTAAAATACGGGCAAGGACCCTGTCGGGCAGCATGACTGACATCCACCTCATGGAAAGGTTGGACGAAGGAATTTTGGAGCGAAGACTCTGTGAGATATGGGAGGGTTGACCTCCATGAGAAATGTGGATATCCACCAGTGCAACCATACTTTAACTTGTTATCCACTTTTTGGATAAGTGGGGTTTGGCAGCTATCAGTCGCTTTTTCACTTTGTTCCCAAAATTATCCTTGATTACACCATTATTCCAATACTCAAATGAATATTAAAACAAACTACCACGTAATTTGGAGAAAATGAGAGAAATCGAGAGATTTTCCTTTCTATATAGAGGGAGTTTAGTTGAAGAATCGTCTTTAGTTCTTCTTCAACAATAGGGCCAGATTGTTGAACAACACATTTAAAGTAAATAGGTAAGGACAAAGAGATTGTGAAGTTTTTCCTTAAACTGATATGAACGAAACTGTCAAGGTTCCCTGCACATTTTGTTTTTTGTTTTGATTTTGACCAATTTTAAGAATAGAAGCGTATTTCGGCTTCTTTTCTTTCTTAGTTTGAGGTTCAGCTAATGATTGTGTTGCTTCAGTAAAAAAGTAAGCACAATTGCTGTGCTTACTTTCTTTAAACAATGTGGAATTATTCAATACTGGACACTTAATGCTTATGCTAAAGTTGGCGTTCTTAATGAAGATTTTAACTTGACGTTTATCTTATCAATTAAGAAGAAAACTTTAATCAACAAACTCAGCAAAGGCGATAGTATGCCTTTAAGTGAAGTATTCAAAATACATCCCTCCACATTGAATTTTAGTGCTAAAAATAACACTACGTGTATTGTTACTCCTAAAAATGAAATGATTACTGTTTTATTATTCCAGTTCTATCTTCCATTTGTGGCGGTTCTTCAAACCACCCATGTTTAATCATAATTTCGATTCCTTCTTGTCCGTAGAAAAATATATCTTTGGCGATTAAAGCATTTTTCGTGATTATATCATTTCTTAAAGTAAAAAATGTCCCAAAACTGCTTCCCACAATACTGAATCCATTAAGAAGGTAGATACAATTCATCATGAGTTTTTCAGAAAATGGAGCAATTGTAGAAGTCGTTACCGTACTTCCAGAAGTTGCAGAAAATTGAACGTTACTTTCCAAAAGAATATCTTGAAATTCTTTTATTTGTTTTTTAGCAAGTTCCATTCCTTTTACAAAGTAAGCTTGAACCTCTTTAGTCTTTGCACATTGGGCAAAACCAGTAATGAGCTGAAATCCAATATTGTTCGCCTCAATTCCATGATGAAGAATGCCAAGTTCAATGTCATTCAAAGGTCTTTTGTCACTAAATGGGTTGAATCCACTCATGTAACTTTTGTTTTTAATAAATTCAACTGTTTTTGGCATTGTCACTTTTGGTGGAAGAGAGAGAATCCCTTTTTCTAGTAAATAAAGGGTAGATAACTTATAAATTTTTTGAGAAGTTGCTGATAGACCTTCATAAATTGTCATCACTTGGTCATTATAAGCCATATTCATATTCATTGTGTACATGCCCATGCTTACTTCTTTTAATATCCGAAGAAACATAATGTCAAATCCATTGTCATATAACTTAGGTGCTTCTAGGTTCACATCTTCTTTTGTAAATCCAACAGGCTTTACAATTCCTTGCTCTTTAAATAGCTGTTCCATTTGTAACAAATAATAATTCAGTTCTTGCCATAAGCCTCCCAAAAGATTCTTACCTTGTTGTTCATCTGATGTTTCGATAAAGTATTCCAAAATTCCTATAATAAGGGTTTTCTCTTGGTAGGTGAGCCAAAGAGTTCCCACTTCTGATGCACTTAAAGGATTAGTTAAATCCAAAATTTTCCACTCCCCAGGTCTTTTTGCCTATTTTTTACAACTTTTTACAATTTATTCAACAAATGATAAAAAGGTAAAAAATAAAAATCACGACCAAAAATATTACTGAAGTATTTTTTGTGTGTAAAGGTATAATAAAACAACCTATCATCACCACTTTTATTATTTTAGCTGGTCTCACCTAACGTTTTTTGCAATAGTGCGAGAAGAAGGGAAGAATTAAGTATCATTTAAGATAAAAAGCTTCTTTAATTCTGCAATATCGCCGCATCACAGATATTAGAAACCGATCTTACACAATCGGGCGCAAGAATTGAAAAAAGATGGACTGTTTTAGCAGTCCATTTTTCTTGGTCTTTAATCAGTTAAAGGGCCGTATTGTTCAATATTAAAGGAGAATTTTCTGGGGATGATAGCTTATTGCTGAAAAAAATGTTTCTTTGGGAGTGGAAATTAAATGAGACATTATATTGAATTTACTGTGGATGTAAAGCCTTTTCAAGCGGTTCAACTTATTATGAATGACAAGGATTTAAAGTCAGCTTTGATATTTGAGGATTATAAAGTTACTGGAGAAGACGAAAAAGAGATTTCAATAATAGTATTTGAAAAATTTTTTCTCCGAACTGGTAATACAGCTACGTTAACTGTCACTGTTGATAATTTTAACGGAGTGACAATTGTAAAGTGTATTTCAGCAGGAAATGGAGATGGAATTTTGGATATGGACTGGGGGGCAGGAAAAAGCTTTATTAAACCAGTAAGAAAAAAATTGGAATCACACATTATTGAAATAACGGAGGAGACATAATAGCATATTGGTTTGTGAAATAATCACTTAAAGTAACGCGGGCTTATCTTGAATAAGATTTAGGCATTGATCTTCAACAATCGGGCGCAATTACTGAACAATGAGCAGTCGCTATTTTTTACTAAACTCATCAGAATAGTTCTATCAATGATTGGATGTAAATAATTAAAAAACCCAGCTAATCTTTTCATGTGAAGGTAGCTGGGTTTTTAAAGTTGGATGTGCAAAATAACACTTAAAATAATCTCAAATTATCGGTTGAAAAAGTACCTTCCCTTCCGTAACAAATCTTATTTTAAATGACCGAATATACCCCCATTTCCAGCTTTAAGCTTCTTTGTCTAAGTCCTTATTTAATGATATCTTTGATCTTCAACAATTGCTTTTTTACTAACGAAGTAGTTTGCTTAACAATTATTTGGGAAAATCCCTTTTAATTAGTGTGCTCTATTGACCAAAGTTCTGGAATGGTAACAAAAATATATCCTTCCTTCTTCAAATATGGAATAAGTTCATCCAAGGCTTTTACTGTTCCTGTTAAGTCTTGTGTCCAATGTCCGGCACTATGCATTAGGACAATAGCTCCAGGGTGAATAGCATTCAACACTTTTTGTTTTACTTCGTTTGCTGGTAGGCTTCTCCAATCCTCCGAATCTACAGACCACCCTATACCACGATATCCCATTTTCCCCAATTGTCTGACCTGATCTTCAGTTAAAGCTCCATATGGAGCACGGAACAAATCAGATTTAATACCGATAATCGAAAAAATTTCTTGTTCATTCTTTTCAATTTCCCATATCATACTTTTTACATCGGTATCCGTTAGTTTGGGATGCCAATAAGTATGATTACCAATTGCATGCCCTTTACTATATATTCGTTTTGTAATATCAGGATAGGTATGAACTCGTGTCCCTAATAAGAAAAAGGTAGCTTTCACAGCATATTTATTCAAAATATCTAAAATTAAAGGAGTAAATCGAGTGTCTGGACCATCGTCGAAAGATAGTGCAATCACTTTTTGATTAGTATGTGCTTTATAAATCATTGTATTAGAATATTTTACTTGTAATGGGTATGCTGCTGAAGCCTGAGCTGAATTAGGGGAATAAACTAGTCCTACAAATAAGATAAAAAAACCTTGTACAATAAGAAAACAACGTTTATAAAACATGTCATTCCCTTCTTTCATGATACTTACCTTAGTATTGCGTTAAATGCAGTCATTATATCCACTGGTCGCTTTTTTAATTTGGCTTTGTTTAACTTGATTGTTGATTTTATAGAAAGAAATAAGCGTACTCAAATTAACTTTGAATACACTTATTTTTCGAATAACGAATAAATCAAAAGGATGCTATGTATCAACGTACAAATAATACTAGTAATTGTACGTTGAGGTAGTGGGTGCTCATCTTGAATAAGGTTAAACAATGATCTTCAATAATCGGGCGCTATTCTTGAAAAGAATAATGCCTTTTTTAGCAATCGGGCCAGATTGTGGAGT
>NZ_JAGGQY010000002.1:196522-198304 GCF_018613105.1 Bacillus sp. ISL-77 | reverse complement strand
TTTCTTGAACAAAAGGGCACTGTGACCCATCAGGTTAGCATAACTGGCCTCCACCCCTTGGATAGGCATGACGAAGGAATGAGAGGGCAATTGACCCGTTGAGACATGGGAGGGAAAGCCTCCAGGGGCGGCGTGGAGATGTACATTATATGGTGAAATATGGAGTAGTAGCTAACTCCTTTATTTAACTATGCCTTCACGAAGCCAAATGATCTGAATTGATTCCAATTACCCGTCATTCTATTTATAGAGGTTATGAAATCCTGCGAATAAGTGAGCATTCAAGAGATACTCGTATCAAACTGAGGGAGTTAAAGAACAAATTTATTGTAAATTTAAAGGAAAAACCATTATTTATATAGAAAGAATTAATTATGAATCTTAAACGCAACAAATAGATGGAGATTCTTACGAGGTGAATAGTAATTGAGAACCGAAAAAGAAATGTATGAATTGATATTAGGTATAGCACAAAAGGACGAACGTATTCGAGCTGTTTATATGAACGGTTCAAGAACTAATCCCAATGCTCCAAAGGATATTTTTCAGGATTACGATATTGTTTATGTAGTGACGGAAACAGCCTCTTTCATAAGAGATGAAAAATGGATAAGTATTTTTGGAGATTTACTTATGATTCAAGAACCTGATAAAAATGATAAATCTGTTGATATGGATATGGATTTTGACAGATCCTATGGATATTTAATGCTCTTTACAGATGGGAATCGTATAGACCTTCATCTCGAAACAAAAGAAGTTATGATTGAGGGATATATCAAGGATAAACTTACAACTCCTTTATTAGATAAGGACCATATACTTCCACCCATCCCTACTCCCTCAGATATTGATTATTGGGTAAAAAAGCCAATAGAACCAGTCTTTTTTAGTTGCTGCAATGACTTTTGGTGGTGTCTACAAAACGTTGGAAAAGGAATATGGCGTGATGAATTACCATATGCAAAACAAATGTTTGAATATGTAATAAGGGTTAGATTAGATGAAATGGTTTCTTGGTGGGTCGCCATAAAACACGACTTCCAAGTTTCGACGGGGAAGATGGGTAAGTATTTCAAAAAGTACCTTCCTGAATCTTATTGGGAAATGTACAAAAAAACTTATTCTGATAATAACTATGAGAATTTTTGGAGCTCTATATTTGTCACTTGTGAATTGTTTCGAACTTTAGCAAAAGATGTAGCTGAATATTTATTGTTCACATATCCAATTGATGATGATAAAAAAATGACGGAATTCCTAAAACACGTTAGTCAATTACCGGTTGATGCACAAGGTATTTATTAAATATATGTGTTCAGATTTCTCCTTAGAATTCGAGTCTTATTCTTCAACTAACAGGAGCTTTAGTGTAATAAAGGGTTGCTGCGGCAGCCTTTTTCTCTTGTTCCACTAACTAGGCAGATTAGCATTCCTGTAGATCGTTAAATATCAGATTTGAAAAAAATAGAGCCCCTCAGTAAGATACGAGTATAGAGTCCAATCTAACTCAAAGTCTTAAGGAGGAAGCCCTACTATGAATTTTAAATGCAAGACAAACAAAATCAACTAATTGAAAGAATTTCCGATACACATCTTAGTGTTGGCGTGGATATTGCTCAACAACTACACGTTGCAAGAGCAGTTAACTTCCGTGGAATTGTAGTTGGAGACCCTATTACATTTGAAAATAATGAAGAGGGGTTCGTTAAACTATTAAACTGGATTCATGATTTAAAAAGATTTAAAAACTTAGATGCAGCAATAGTAGGTATGGAGCCT